>SLRP01000156.1 GCA_007130845.1 Kiritimatiellia bacterium
CTGACCATTCAGCCTTCTAATCTTCTTGATCTCGTAATCCGGCAATCCCATTATCTCTCCTTTGTGGGGCATCTGTTCCTCCTTTGCTGTGTGTTCATTACACTCACTACAGCTCAGGTTAACAACAGGTGCCCCACTTTAGGATAAAGAACCGCACCATCTCTGTGCTTACCGGGACATGGTTTGCACAATATTCCTGGCACATGGTTGCCATCTTCTCTCCTCCTAAGAGACGGCCGATAAACTTGATTCTCTCGTCCATGACACTGGTCTCCTTCCACGGCATATGACACCTCCTGTTGAGGCAAGTATGCCAATGTGTAAACCATGTGCCCGGAATAAAGTGTTAAGGATGTGCCCGGAATATACCCTCAGGGCAACAAACAGTCGCCCCACATTAGGATAAAGAACCTATTTCTTTTATTGTTCTGGAAAATTCAGGAATATAGTCAGATATACGGTATGTGATCATAATAAGATAATAAACCACGGGCATATCCTTGAGTGTTGCCCATGCATTCTGTAATCCTTGCTCCTTCAAAAACGCAACATGCCTATCTTTGAATGGAGCGCCACGACCGTAGCGGTGCCTTTTGTGTCCGGTTTCTGTTTCCTTTCTTGGTATGAAGGGGACTCTGGTTTAAAATCAGCGGTCCTTGACTAATATTTAACGTAACTCTATGCTGGCGGTCACTTTGCGGGGGGCATTAATGGAATCAGTTTCACATCTGGACGAATTCAAAAAACAGCGCATGGAAAACATGAAACGCCTGGAAACACTCGGCTACGAGGCGTTTGGCCGGGCTTTTGAGCGCACCGGCTGTATTCTGGATATACGGAAGGTGTTCGAAGATGGAAAGCGCGTTCGCATGGCGGGACGGATGGTGTCGAAACGCGAGATGGGGAAGAGCATATTTGCTCACTTGCAGGATCATACCGGGAAATTCCAGATTTATGTCAGGAAAAACGATGTTGGAGAGGATGCCTTTTCCGCGTTTCAGGTTCTGGACCTGGGTGATCACATCGGGATTGAAGGTGAACTGTTTACCACTAAAATGGGCGAACCCACCGCCAAGGTCACAACCTGGCAACTGCTTGGAAAGTCGCTTCTACCGCTGCCGGAGAAGTGGCATGGTCTGCATGACGTCGACATTCGGTATCGGAAGCGCTATCTGGATATGATAGCCAATCCTGAGGTGGCTGAACTGTTCAGGCAGCGAGCGCACTCCATACGGATGATGCGCGACTTTCTTTTTTCCCGGGGGTATTTGGAGGTTGAAACCCCCATGATCCAGTCCATGGCAGGAGGTGCAGCGGCGAACCCTTTCAAGACTCACTTTGACGCTCTGGGTGTAGATATGTTCCTTCGCATAGCGCCTGAATTGTACTTGAAACGATTGCTTGCAGGAGGTTTCGACAAGGTGTTTGAACTGAACAGGAATTTCCGCAACGAGGGTCTGAGCCGGTTTCACAACCCCGAGTTTACCATGCTGGAAATCTATGAAGCCTATGGGGATATGCGCACAATGATGCAACTGATACAGGACATGATTGTCAGCGTGGGCAGGGAGGTGTTCGGAAAACTTCAGTTTGGAGAAGGAGAATCAGCTGTTGACCTGACTCCGCCCTGGAAGGAAGTTCCTTACAGGGAATTGATATCCGAAACAGCCGGGCATGACTGGTTTGACCTATCTGAGGATTCAATGCGAGATCGTGCGGAATCGCTGGGTATACAGGTTGCGCCTGATTGTAATGCGGTGGAGATTACGCATGAGGTCTTCGAAAAAAGAATTGAAAAAAATATACGAGGCCCGGTGTTCGTCACACGCATGCCGGTTGACCTGGTGCCGTTGGCTAAGGCCTGTGAAGACGACCCTTCGGTCGTTGACGTGTTTGAGCTGATTATAGCCGGAAGGGAAATCGCTCCAGGTTATTCCGAGTTGAATGATCCAATTGAACAACGGCGACGACTTGAAAAGCAGGCTGCCGGGGATCCAGCATTGATTGATGAGGATTTCTTGACTGCCCTTGAGCACGGTATGCCGCCGGCTGGAGGAATGGGGATAGGAATCGACAGGTTGTTGATGATCATGGCCGGAGCTGAGGCAATAAGGGACGTGATACTGTTTCCTCAACTCAAACCGAAGAAGGTATGATACATCATAAATCCAGGAAATATCAGCGGGCGTTTCGATCCTAGATTCACATAATCATGAATCTCCCATTTTCATTATTCCTTGCGTTGAAATATCTTAAGCCGAAACGGACTTTTTTTTCCGTTATCACGGTTATTTCCATTATTGGCGTGATGTTAGGTGTTGCGGTCCTTATCATTGTCATTTCCGTAATGAACGGATTCAATGAGATGTGGCGGGACAAGATACTGAGCTTCAACGCCCACATAACTGTCTCGGGTTATAACATCATTGAAGACCCCGACGATCTCCTGGAGCGGATATCCGTGCTGGAAGGAGTAACCGGGGCAGCCCCTTTCATCCAGGGTCTGGTCTTCGTGCAGCACAATGACCAGATATTCACTCCAATATTGAGGGGTGTTCACCCTGTTTATGAGGAACGCGTCAGCCGGATTCCGGAGCATATTGTAAGCGGCCGGTTTTCAGTGGAGTATGAAGAGGAGGTCGTGATAGGAAAAGATCTTGCAAGGCGGATGGGGGTAGATGCGGGAGACCGCATTCTGGTGTATTCGCCTCAAAGTTTCATATCTCCGGAGGAAATCAGACTTCCTGAAGAGCTTGTGATAACCGGGGTATATGAACTTGGGATGTGGGATTATGATGTTGGATACATGCTTTCCTCACTGGTTGCGGCCCGTGACCTGTTTGCAATGGATTTCGGGGTTCATGGTATTCAGGTAATGACTATTGACCCTTTCCGGGCTGACACGGTTGCTGAGAGGATATCCAATGAGCTCGGTCCGTACTACGATGCCAGGACGTGGATGGAATTGAACCGGCAATTGTTTGCCGCATTGCGCGTGGAGCGCAATATGATGTTTTTTCTTCTGATATTCATTACCATTGTCGCCGCATTTGGAATTACCAACACACTTATAACCATTACGGTCCAGAAGACGCGGGAAATAGGACTGCTGAAATCCCTTGGATTCTCATCCGGCAGCATCATGGGTATTTTCTTCTGGCAGGGATGGATTGAAGGGGCAATTGGTACAGTGCTGGGAACAGGATTGGGGCTTCTTGTGCTTAGATATCGAAATGACCTCATGATGTTTTTATCGGACCGTTTCGGATGGGAGCTCTTTCCGAAGGAGCTGTACCATCTTGCGGAGATACCGTCGAGTACGTCGGTTATTGAGATTCTCTTCATTGCGCTGGTGGTTCTGATCATATGCACGTTGGCCGGACTTGTGCCGGCCTATAGAGCGGCTTCACTTGATCCTGCAAAGGCTCTGCGGTATGAATGAGAACGACGCCATGCTTTACCGGAATGGAGATGATTCGAGACATGTCATTCTTCAATCCCGGAATGTTTGCAAGGAATTCCGGATAGGAGAGAATCGGCTTCAGGTCCTTAAGGGCATCAGCCTGGATGTATTCAAGGGCGAAACCTTGTCGCTGATGGGGGTGAGCGGCGCAGGAAAGAGCACTCTGCTTAATATTCTGGGCGGCTTGGATAGGCCGACCGAAGGCTCCGTTGTTTTTGAAGGGATTGATGTGTACCGGATGTCCCAATTTCAGCGCAACGAATACAGGGCAAGCCGGATAGGATTCATTTTTCAGGCATATTTCCTTTTGCCTGAGCTTGATGTACTCGAAAATGTCCTGTTGCCCGCCATGCGGCAACTCAGGTGGATCAGTCGGGCTTCCTATTATAGAGAAAGGGCGTTTGAACTCCTCAACAGAGTCGGCCTCGGCGAGAGAGCCGGGCACCGACCTTCCGAGCTTTCAGGCGGGGAACAGCAGCGGGCGGCCATTGCGCGTTCCCTCATGAACAAGCCTGATATCGTATTGGCTGACGAACCAACCGGCAATTTGGACTCGAAAACAGGTGAACAGGTGTTGCAATATCTTTTCGATTTAACTGTCGGGGAGGGTCGGACTCTTGTTCTGGTAACTCATAACGAGGCCATAGCCTCCATGTGCGGACGGAATCTGCATATCGTCGATGGACGCATTGACGGCTGAAGGTCCTTAAGCGGATGACGGCCGGTATATAGGGGTTGCCATACCACTATTGCGGGCAATGATGGAATCAGAGGAGAAAAGAGGGGATAAACATACCAGGGAGTTTTTTACAGTTATGAAGGTATATATCAACGGAAGCATGGTGGACGAAAAGAATGCTAAGATTTCCGTGTTCGACCATGGATTATTGTACGGTGACGGAGTTTTTGAAGGCATACGGGCTTATAACGGCAAGGTCTTCAAACTGGAGGAACATGTTGATCGCCTGTTCAGATCCGCCAAGGCAATCGCGCTTGAAATTGACAAGACTCCTGATCAAATCTCCAGCGCAGTTGTCGACACCTGCAATGCAAACGAAATAAATGACGGCTATATCCGCCTTATTGTTACACGCGGGGTAGGGACTCTCGGATTGAATCCATATCTGTGCAAGGAATCGCAGATTGTTATCATAGCGTCGGCAATTCAACTCTATCCGGTTGAATTGTATGAAAAAGGATTATCCATTGTTACTGTGGGCACGATGCGTAATCACGCCGAAGCGATAAATCCGCGTATAAAGAGTCTTAATTATCTTAATAACGTTCTGGCCAAGATCGAGGCCATCAACTCGGGTGTAATGGAATGTATCATGCTGAACCCGCAGGGGTATGTGGCGGAGGCATCTGGAGACAATGTCTTCGTAGTGCGTGGCAATACACTTTCGACCCCTCCAAGCTGGTGCGGGGCTCTTGATGGAATAACACGCGCCACCGTAATGGACCTTGCGGTGTCGGCGGGCTACTCTGTAAGCGAGGATGTGCTTACGCGTTATGACCTCTATACAGCAGATGAGGTCTTTCTTACCGGCACGGCGGCGGAGATTATAGGTGTTTCGGATATTGACCGGAGATCAATCGGTGATGGGCGTCCCGGCCCTGTCACACTGAAGCTTGGCGAACATTTTCATGCCTTTGCGCGTGAAAACGGAACCCCGATACGATAATCTATTCAGGGGAAAAATTGATGCTATGTGAATTGTGCAAGAAGAAGGAAGCCACAATACACCTGACCCAGGTTCTGGACGGATCGGTTAAAAAGGTGCATATGTGCGAAGAGTGTTCCGAAAAAAGCGGATTCGACGCTCAGGGACCCACATCAATCACAGATATACTCCTGGGCATGGGAGGGGAGGGCGGCCTCACTATAGGCACACAGAAGAGCTTGGGCCGATCCTGCCCAAAATGCCAGATGAAACTTTCCAGTTTCAAGAAATCAGGCCGTTTCGGATGTCCCGATTGCTATGATGCATTCAAGGACGAACTGGCCCCGCTCCTCAAGGTGATGCATCGCAAAGACGTGCAC
Organism: Kiritimatiellia bacterium; assembly: GCA_007130845.1. GTDB lineage: Bacteria > Verrucomicrobiota > Kiritimatiellia > SLAD01 > SLAD01 > SLRP01. The sequence goes on from SLRP01000156.1 coordinate 5,508, forward strand.
ATCGGTAAAATACCTTCACGTGAAAGCGCCATGGTTCAGAGGTCTGCGGAGCTTTCTTCCCTCGAAAAGGAATTAAATGATGCTGTTAAGACCGAGAATTATGAAGAAGCCGCGCGCATTAGGGACCGGATCAAGGAGTGCAAGCTGGCGATGAAGGAACCGGAAGACAGCGGCGGCGACTACAACGAATCGACTTCAAATGATAAAGATTGATGAATTGCTTAAACAGTCCGGAGGCTGGTTGGCTCCGGGTGACGACAACGCCGTGGTAATCAGCAGCCGTGTCAGGCTGGCGCGTAACTTGAAAGATTGCGCTTTCCCTGGATGGGCCGGGGAGGAAGAATGCGAACGTATATGGAGCGATCTTCTGCCTGTGTTGCGCAGCTGCAAGTCATTGTCAAAGCCGCTGTACTCCGGGCTGGTCGATATGAGCGTGCTGGACAAACAGGTGCTATTTGAGCGGCACTTGATAAGCAGGGAACATGCCAATAAGAAGAAGGGAAGCGGGATCGTTCTCAGGCGAGACGAGAATATGAGCGTGATGGTTAACGAGGAGGATCATTTGCGGATGCAGGCCATGCGTCCAGGGCTGGAGCTCACTACTTGCTGGGACAAGGTAAATGAGCTGGACAGCGAGATTGAACAGCAGGTGCGGTACGCTTTTTCTCCGAAAATAGGTTACTTGACGGCTTGTCCTTCAAATGTGGGAACGGGAATGCGGGCGAGCGCGATGCTGAATGTTCCAGGGCTTGTATTGATGAATGAAATCAACGCCGTGGTAAAGGGTATGGCAAAAATAGGCCTTGCCATCCGTGGGCTTTGGGGCGAGGGCAGTGAAGCAGCGGGTAACATGTTCCAGGTATCAAATCAGATGACCCTGGGTGAGAAAGAAGAAGATATTGCTGAGAACCTTGAACAGATTGTACTGGAAATTGTCGAACATGAGAAAAATGCGAGGGCACGACTGACCGAGACCCAGGAGAATCTCATAAGGGACCATGTCGGAAGGGCGGTCGGAATTTTGAGTGAGGCGTATATTCTATCTTCGAAGGAAGCACTGGATTTGCTGTCGGATTTGCGTTTGGGCATCGATATGGGTATATTGACCTCCGTGAATAGACGGACTGTCGATTATTTGATTTTATTGACGCAGCCTGGACACCTGCAGAAGATTGAGGGCAGAAAGCTTAAAACCAAGGAACGAGATAGCGTCCGGGCCAGGCTGGTTAGAGAAAGGATCCGGACGGCAATTAAAAAATGAGTTGATGGATATGAATAATTTTACACCCAGAGCGCAACAGGTTTTACAACTGGCCAAGAAGGAAGCTGACCGTTTCAACCACGGATACGTAGGGACGGAGCATATTTTGCTCGGACTTATTTCTCTTGGACAGGGGGTAGCTGTTAATGTTCTCCAGAAAATGGGGATTGATCTGGATACTGTGCGCATTGAAGTCGAAAAGGCTGTCGGGGTCGGCCCGGAAACTAAAACCGCCGGTAACCTGCCGTTCACACCGAGGGTCAAAAAGGTGCTTGCCCTGGCGGGCAGCGAGGCTCGAGCACTGAATCACTCTTACGTTGGAACCGAACACATCCTGCTGGGACTCCTGCGCGAAGGTGAAGGTGTGGCTTCAAGGGTTTTGCGCAATCTGGATGTGGACTTGGAAAAAACGCGTATAGAGATAATGAAGGAACTGGACCCCAACTTTGATCCAGGCTCCGCTGAAATGCATGAATCGGGGGCATCGCAGCCCGCGAAGGACAGCAAGACACCGGCATTGAGCACGTTTGGCCGTGATTTGACAGATCTGGCCTCTAAAGGCGAACTGGATCCGGTAATAGGACGACAGAATGAAGTGGAACGCGTTATTCAAATCTTGTGCCGGCGCACCAAGAACAACCCCGTTCTGCTTGGCGAGCCCGGAGTTGGCAAGACGGCCATCGTTGAGGGGCTTGCGCAATCCATAATCAATGGTGAAGTTCCTGAACTTCTTCAGAATAAGAAGGTTATCACCCTTGATCTTGCCCTGATGGTAGCCGGAACCAAATATCGCGGACAATTCGAGGAGCGTATCAAAGCGGTCATGGACGAAATAAAACGCTCGAAGAATGTAATACTTTTCATCGATGAGCTTCATACGATAGTCGGAGCAGGTTCCGCTGAAGGCGCCATGGACGCATCTAATATAATAAAACCTGCTCTTTCGCGCGGGGACTTGCAATGTATTGGGGCTACAACCCTTAACGAATACAGAAAGTTCATTGAAAAAGACGGAGCGCTGGAGCGGCGTTTTCAGACAGTAATGGTGCGGGAGCCCAGCATTGAAGAAGCTGTGGAGATACTGAAGGGCCTCAGACAGCGGTATGAGGATCATCATCATGCGAATATTTCGGATGAAGCGGTAAGGGCTTCCGTGGATTTGTCTGCTCGATACCTTTCGGACCGCTATCTTCCCGACAAGGCCATAGACGTTATGGACGAAGCCGGGGCGCGGGCCAGAATATCTTCCATGACCAGGCCTCCCGACATAAAGAAGCAGGAAAAGAAGATCGAGGAGATCAAGGCCAAAAAGGACGACGCCATTAGGAGCCAGAACTTCGAAGAGGCTGCTTCATTTCGGGATGAAGAGCGAATTGCTCGTGAGAAAATGGAGAAAATTATCGCCGATTGGCGCAAGAAGCGCGATGAGAAGAAAGTGACGGTGTCCGAGGAGGATATTGTAAATATCGTCTCCAAATGGACCGGAGTGCCTCTTTCAAAACTGGAAGAGAAGGAAATGTCCCGTCTCCTTGATATGGAGAAGGAGATTGAGGAGACCGTTATTGGGCAGAACGAGGCTGTAGTATCCATATCCAAGGCATTGAGACGGTCCCGCGCGGACCTGAAGGATCCCAAGAGGCCCATTGGATCCTTTGTTTTCCTTGGGCCTACCGGGGTTGGCAAGACATTGCTTGCCAAGGAACTTGCGAGATTCATGTTCAATGACGCAGATGCTCTGATTCAGATAGATATGACTGAATACATGGAGAAATTCGCATCATCACGACTGGTGGGCTCCCCGCCGGGTTATGTAGGCCATGAGGAAGGCGGACAGTTGACCGAGAAGGTTCGTAGACGGCCTTACTCGGTGGTGCTGTTTGACGAGGTGGAAAAGGCTCACCCGGATGTAATGAATATGCTTCTTCAGATCCTGGAGGAGGGGAAACTTACAGACAGCCTCGGCCGTTCTGTGGATTTCCGGAATACGGTGGTTATCATGACGTCCAATCTTGGCGCCGATTTCATCCGTAAAGGCGGCAAGCTTGGTTTCGGGGAACAGACAGAAGATGCTGATTACGATACTCTGAAGAATCGCATGCTGGAGGAGGCAAAACGGGTTTTCAAGCCCGAACTTCTAAACCGTATCGATGACATAATCGTCTTTCGTCAGTTGACCCGACAGGATGTAATCAGCATTTTGGATGTGGAGGTTGAAAAAGTCAGAAAGCGGCTTGCCCATAAAAACATAGATATACGCCTGAGCGATTCCGCCAGAGACTTCCTTATAGAAAAGGGATATGATCCGGCGTTCGGTGCGCGCCCTTTGCGCCGTGCTATTGAAAGGTATCTTGAAGATCCCCTGGCCGAGGAAATACTCCGGGGGAAGATACACGAATCCGAGGTTGTTGAAGTTACAGCCGATAACGACGGCCTGCAGTTTGGCCAGTTGGCCGGCGCAAGCTGAATATCCGACTGAGTTGATTGTCAGCGCGTGTAGACGTGTACGCTGTCGGCCGCTGATGGAAGGTAATTCACCCCAAACCAGCATATCAGCAGTATGATGAATGCCAGGCTGAGAATCCACAATGATCCCGTTACCTGCCCCGGGCGGTGAATTCGATGGTGCATGTAGGCCAGGTATACTATCCAGGTCAGGAATGCCCATGTCTCCTTGGGATCCCATGTCCAGTAATGTCCCCATGCCTCCTTTCCCCAGAGCGCTCCGAAAAGCAATCCCATGGTCAAGAATCCGAAACCTATATATACGAGGTTATCGGCAAGATGCAGTTCCGGAAGTTTCTCATGGTGCCTATAATGCAATATCAACCCCTTGACTGCCACAATCGCTGACGCTGCCAGTACCGCATAGGCAAAAATATAGACGATTACATGCGGGACGAACCACGGGCTTTGCAGGGCCGGCATTAGGTCTCGATCATAGTTCTCAGGATTCAGCAGGTTTATTCCCAGAAAAACAGCGGAAACTATTGAGGCATAGTGAAGCATCCACCGGTAATCCCACCTCAAATACACCGCGTATCCGATTAATGGCAAAAACATCCCGTACCATAACCTTGTTTCACCCAGAGTGCGGAGTGGGGCTCGATCCATTCCGTACCACAGAATGGCCGCTACTGCGGCAAGGATGAGTATTCCGGAAATATAGGAACAATGCGCTAAAAAGTGTACAGGTGTATAACGCCTGGGCACTGCGAACAGTACAAGCGCAATCATCCAGCATGATATTGCCGCTATTGTGTAAAGTTGAGGATCAAAAGGAGGCATATTTATTCCTGTATGGATTTCACATTTTGAAGTTTTGCCGGGTTTGACATCTCCGGACCCATGCTTCCGGATTTCCCGTATCCGACGTTGTTTACGCGTGTTTTACCCTTGAACATCAGGTATAGGGCGCCGGCCAGCATCATGAAAACACCGGTGTATACAACCGGCAGCCAGGGATCACGTATTGCTTCTATAATTGATGTCCTGGACCAACGGCCAAACCTGTCGTCATAACTGTACTGATATAGTTTCCATCCGCTGGCTGAATATGGCTTGTTAACTTCTATTGTTACTATCATGGGTTTGTCATCCGGAGTGTAGAGCATTACCTGAGATCTGTACGCGCTTGCCCTGGGCACGGTCATGGCCAGTGAATGATTGTCGTCAAGCTCCAAGAGCTGATGAGGGAATGCAAAACTTCCGCAGGTAATCCAGCCTGTAATATTTTCATCAAATCCGGCGCGTGTCACTCTGACAAATGCCGCGGGGCCGGCGCCTATATCAAGCACGGGTTCATATCGATCGTCAACCGGTATGGATAAAGAGTGAAAATTGATAACATCAATCTTCCAATTCCCAAGATTTCCGCTGACTGCGGTATCAATTTCAAAGATATCCAGATCGGTTCCAGCGGCTATGCGGTGTGTGTCTGTTTCAATCAGCGCCGCCTTGGGGTGATACTCCTCCTTTTCAAACCTTATCAATTCCATGGCCAGGGGCATTTCATGTACATGCCCGTCATCATCGGACGCAAGCCATATAATTTCCCCCTGGCGCAGCTCCATCAATCGCCTGTCAATATCGGCGCTGCCCAGCAATCCTCCCGTGACAACTATATATAATCCCAAATGATTTAGAATGAAGCAGAGATTCTTTTTTCTGTATGGGAAAATTCTTTTAACGGTAGCCATGCCGAGCGCTGCCATGAAATACATCATTGAAAGCAGAAACGGCCAGCTGTTTGTCATGCTGGAAAAACCGATACGTCGAATCCATGGGAGGGCTGAGTCATCATCCTGCAGTATCAATCCCATGACCAGAACGAGCAAGGTCACCAGCGTGATCGAGCAGATTGCGGCCGGCACACGCCCCAGCCATGAGACAAGGGGCGTATTCCCTGCACAGAGATATGCGGATATCAGCAACCCGTTGAATATCAGGGCAATATACATGTTTACGGGCCATGACAATGCATTGGGATTAAGTCCTCCGCCAAAAACCTGAAGCAGAAGACCTACGGCCAGCAATCCGATGGAAATCAGCCATCCCTCCGCATATCCCCATGGTGGCACCCAGACAGGCGTCCGTATTTTATGGTTTCTGTTCATGTATTTGTTGCCTGCTATCCGCTATGAAGACCGTTTCAGTTCCGGGTTCCTGGTCCATAACGTGTTGATTCCTGCCGGCCGCTAATCAAACAGGTATGAACCCTCGTGATCCGGGTCAGCCTTGCGTTCGTTCCAACGCTGATGCCGTGCTTGCGCTTCGGCAAGCCATTCGGGAACAACATCTTCAAGAAAAATCTGTTTTTCCGACTGCAATTGTTCAAGGTCTATACCCAGGTAAGCCTGCGCCTTCTCCTTTGTTGACACGTCGGGAAGAGGGACAGTCCCTGTGTGGCCAAGTTCAACCAGCACGCCGCTGATTTCCCTGCGCGCCTTGTGAGCTATGTCAAGTCCGTCGCCTATGGTGCGGGCTAGTTCAAGGGGTGAGTGAAATGAGCCGCCGTGTGTTGCGGCCGCGTAGTCCCAGCGCCACTGTGCGTGACGAATCTTGTGGAGAGCAGGCGCCATTTGCTCATCGGTCGCCCCCACATTCCAGGCGAACTCCGCTTCAAGGTGTGTTGTCACCAGCACATCCTCTAGCTTGGTCCGCAGCTCCTTTACCATATCCTGCCTGTCGTAAACGTTCCGTATCAACTCCGCTTCACTCTGCCTGTGGCAGGTCTGGCAGGCATTTGCTATATTATTTAGCGGGCTTTGAATTCGGTGATCCGTAAACTTCTGACCTCCTTCGGTTGCATAGGGCATATGACAATCTGCGCAGGAAACGCCGCGCTGATAGTGGATACCGGTCGTGAAGACTTCATAGTCGGGATGCTGGGCCTTGATCATGGGGGCACGGCTAAGGGGGTGTACCCAGTCGGTGAATGCAATGTCGTCGAAATGCTCGGCAATATCCTCGGCACGCATGCCCTTGTCCCACGGAAAGATCAGGTAATTCCCATCACCGAAATAATATTCCACATGGCATTGAGCACATGTCAGTGAGCGCATTTCCTGATGGGTCGCCCGGGTAATATCCATACCTTTGCGCTGAAAGGTCTCGGAAAGGGCGGGTAGGGTAATGCGAAGATTCATCGTCTCCGGATCATGACAGCTTGCGCAACTGATGGGATTGACCACCTCATGTCCAAAATCCGATAGATTCTTCTCATAGAAACCATCAGACCCGTATTCATGCATGAGACGCGCCACATCCGGACTCTTACAGGTCCAGCAGGTGGCAGGCTGCGGCCCGTCGCCCTTTTCCATCGGCGCGCCGGTACGCAGGGTCTGTCTCACATCCTCCACCGAATAGATATGCCCCCTGGAAAGGTTGTAATCCAGGGAAAAGGCGTATCCCGCAAACAGTATGACCATACTGGGGTTATCCTCCAGGAGATCCCGTCTCTGGGACCCAAGATACTTGCTTCGAAATGTCGTGTCCGCCATCTGTTCATAGGTGTTGAACTGGCGCGGGAAGTTTTTCCCCCATACCTCCGGACGCGGTTCAAATGGGTCGACATCGGTAAGCAGTGTGTACGCGAATTGCGCCTCTGTCCGGCGCTCGACCACGGTGTAGGTGAACATGCCCAGGGTGAATACGATTATCATTGTGACAAGGAAAAGAATCCATCCAACCCATGGTCTTTCCTGAACTGTTTCGGCAAGTGTCTTCATGATTGCATCCTCTTTCTTATCTTTGTTTAACCATTTCCTGGAGCCATTGCGGCATGGGCGACGTTGGAAGGGGCACTCTTGCGTAAGGAGTAGCCGCGGTGCTGCGAACAGTCCCATGCGGGACATCGCGATGACAGTCGAAACATAGCTTGCCTTGACCTTTTCGCGCGGTTTGCGCTGTGACATGGTAGGCGGATACGCGTTCGTTGGTGAAGTCGTGGCAACGTTTGCAGTTTTCCTGAACAACTGCGCGTCCTTCCTCGTGCATCATTATTACGCTGGGGTCGCGCCTGAGCGTGAAAATTGTGGCATGGCGGGTTCCATCCTTTGCCTTGTAATAGTAATGACGAAAAATATTGTCCTGAGGTACGTGGCAGTCACTGCAAGTGGTATGTTCACGATGTGAGCTGTGCGACCATGTTGCATAATGAGGAGCCATTATATGACAGTTTACGCAGGTTGCGGGCGAGTCCGAAAGATAGCTTACGGCGTTGGATACGATCGACGCATAAACGGCAATACCGCAGAATGCACCCATCATTACAATGACGGGTACCCGCCATCGTGGTGGCGGCATAAGTGCTTTTATAATTCCCTTAAGCCGTTGCATTGCAAGCCTTGAGACTACAATCTCTTCGACAAGAATGACTGACAGGCGTCAAGAGTCAATTCAATCGATCATTAGCCGTTATCCTGGCTGGATGAACAGGTTTGCCGTGCCCTGCAAATACTTGCACTGCAGCAGGATGGGACGCATGTGATATCGTGTCAGGGTTGACCCCTTATATTTATACAGGGAATTCCCTAACCCTGCATAGGTGTTATAAGCGGGGGCATATTATCTACTTGAAGCATGTTGAGATATCCCGCCATGGATGATTCCCATTACCATGCATGAAATCAGGCGGGTTAGACAGCCGGAACAGTTTCTTCTTCTTCTTCTTCTTCTTCTTCCCTGTTCCTTGAAAACTTCACTGACACTATCTTGCTTATGCCATGCTGTTCCATGGTGACCCCATACAGCATATCGGCGGCCTCTATGGTTCGGCGGTTATGGGTTATGACCACGAACTGCGAGTCGGTCAGGAATTCCTTCAGCATGGATATGAATCTCCCGATATTGGCGTCATCCAGAGCTGCGTCCAGTTCGTCCAAAATGCAGAATGGACTGGGCTTGACCTTGTACAGGGCGAAAAGTAGCGCCACCGCGGTCATTGTTCGTTCCCCGCCCGATAGCAGAGAGACGGATTGCAGTTTCTTGCCGGGAGGCCGCGCTATGATTTCAATGCCCGATTCCAATACATCTTCGTCGTCGACCAGTACCAGCTTGGCGGATCCGCCTCCGAACAACTTCTTGAATGTTTCCTGAAAACTGGTGTTAACAGCGTTGAATGTCTGTGTGAACATTTCTGTTGTTGTCTTGTTGATGCGGCGTATCATGTCAATCAACTGTTGCTTCCCTTTTACAAGGTCGTCATGCTGTTCAGTTAGAAAGGTCAGCCGCTCTTCGAGCTCCTCATGTTCCTCAATAGCCACGAGGTTTACCGGGCCCATCGATTCAAGCTTGGCCCGTATCTCGGCAATCTTGGTTTCGATGGTTTCATTGTCAGGGGCCTGTTCGTTTTCCCAGAGGGGCTCGGGTTCCTCAAACAATTGTTCCTGCTTAATGTGATAGTCTGCCGCAAGCCGCTCCATTATGTTCTGTATACGCATGCGCGTTTCGGCTAGCTTTACATCCAGTTCCGACTTGCTGTTGCGGCTGCGCTCAAGTGCTGCTCGTTTTTCCCGTAATTTCGAATCGTATCCGCCCAACAGGGACGATTTTTCCTCACGTTTATTCCGCGCATGCTCAAGAGCGCGGTTATGGCGTTCCACCTCTTGTTCCAGCGGGTATATTCGTTCGTTTGCGTGCTGCACGGCCTCCTTGAGCGATTCCATTCTTTCCATGTAGCCGTTTATTCCCTCGTCCCGGTCTTTTACAAGCTCTTCGAGTTCCTTTATCCTGGCCTCCAGGGACTCAAGCGCCGCGTTAAGGTGTTCCACTGTCTGGCGCTGTTCTGCCAGTTGGACGCGTTTTTCCGTTACCTCCGCCCATTGCTTTGAACGCTCCTTTTCCGCCTCCTTCAACTCGGCAGCCATGTTTGATAGCCCGGAACGGATCTCCGTTTGACGGCTGCGCACGGTTTCAAGTTCGGAAATGATGGCCTGCCTGCGGTCACCGCAGGAAACCTGCTGTTCTTTAAGGGCGTTTAATTCGTAATCCACCGTCTCAAGACGGCTTCTGGCCTGATCCGCCTCCTCCGACTTTACCTGGTACTCTCCTTCGCGGAGAGCCAGCTTCCGGCGTGCTTCCTCCAACGAGCCGCGTGTCTGTTCAATTTCCGCGTCAAGGCGTGAGGCTTTAGCCTGCATGCCTGCTACCTTTTCGGAAAACTCCGATTCCCGGGTTGCAAGCTCATCCAGCTCCTGCTTCCATCCGGCAAGTAGATGATGCCTGGACAATGGGTTGGATTCGTTGCTGCCGGCCATCCAAAACTCTGCTGATCCGTCGGCCCTTATTATTGATCCGCACAGGGTGACGTATGTAATATCCTTCGGCAGGGGAGATGGGATATCGTCGGCGTGGCCGACCACCCTTACATCTCCCAGCAGTCTCCTGGCAAGCGGAAGTATCGATTCCGAGCATCGGATATGATCAAGAAGCGCGTCGCCGGGCGCATTGCTGATAGAGTGGTCAGGTTCCTGCATGGCATCGGGAATGCAGAGAAGGCGCGCAGCACCGTGTCGGCCATTCTCGAGGGTTTTCAGGATTGAAGGCAATGCGTCCGGATCCTTCACAACAACGGCGTCCAGCCATGCCCGCAGAGCCGCCTCCAGGGCAATATGGTACTCTCCGTCTGCGCGTATATGGTCTCCGAGAGCTCCGATAAGCATGTCCGTGTTTTCGGCAAGCCAGCGCGCACCGTCTGGCAATCCTTCGGCCTTCTTATCCGCGTCTTCAAACAATTCCGTCTGCGCCCTGCGCGCCGAAATTTTATCATGAACTTTCCGCTGCCTTGCAAGGGTGGCTTCTATATTGCTCCGTATTTGATCCCGGGCCTCGGTCTGTTGTCTCATCCTGTCGGTATAGTCGGACACCTGCGCCTGATATTCCTCAATCTTAGCCTTGGTTTCCGTTTCCCGCGCCTCGAACTTCTCGACGCCTCTGCGCAGTTCGTTGAGTTCGGCTGCAAGTCGCTCTCTACGGACTACGCTGCTTCGCTCACTGCTGTCCATGTCCGACAATTCATTCTGAAGCTTGGCTTGTCGGCTTTCCAGGTCGATTGATTCAGCGCGTAATTGATTCAGGCTGCCGCTTATCCTCTCAACGTTTTCATCGACTTTGCCGAGTTTCGACTGGCTTTGCTGAAGTCCATTCTTGGCCTGTTCCATGGCGTCGATGCATTCATGAAGCCTGGATTCCTGTTGTTGATGCTTTTCCCTGTGGATCTGCAACCGGTTTCTGGCCTCCTCCGCGTCCCTGCTGTCCCGTTCGGATAGATGGTGAAGCTCTTTTATGCGGTCCTCGTTTATTCGGATAAGCTCTCCGTTTCGATCCCGCTCGGATTTCGCCTGCACAGCGGACTCCATTGCAGAGGACATTTCATTTTCGGTGTATGCCAGCTCATCCCTCAGCTTCTGACTTTCCTGTTCCAGTCCGGAAATCTCCTCACGCAACGCCTCTTCCTGCTCGGTAAGGGAGCTCAATCGGGATTCAAGGGTGGATATCTCCGAATTGTGGGCATTAATTCTTTCACGGGACAGGTATATATCCAGTCCGCGCAACTCATCCTGGAGAGTCTTATACCTGCGCGCCTTGCCTGCCTGGCGCTGCAGTGAAATTATTCTGCGCTTAACTTCGCGCATGATGTCGGCCAACCTCAACAGGTTTGACTCCGTCTGTTCCAGCTTGCGAATTGCCTCTTTCTTGTCCGCCTTGTATTTGGTAATTCCGCTTGCCTCTTCAAAAACCGCCCTGCGATCTTCCGGGCGGGAACTGAGGATTTGATCGATCCGGCCCTGTTCCATCATGGAATAAGAATTGGTGCCTATGCCTGTATCCATGAAAAGGCGCTGAATATCCTTAAGGCGGCAAGGAGTCTTGTTTATGAAGTACTGTCCTTCTCCGGACCGCATGACCCGCCTGGTAACAGTGACTTCGTCGTATTCAGTGCCAAGTTTCTCTTCGCAATTGGAGAGTGTCAGGGTGACTTCGGCCATGGACAGGGGTTTATGGTTGTCCGTCCCGCTGAATATCATGTCTTCCATGCGCGTGCCGCGCAATGTCTTCGTGCTCTGCTCTCCGAGTACCCAGCGTACAGCGTCGGCGACATTGCTCTTGCCGCAGCCGTTCGGGCCGACAATTGCAGTCAATCCCGGCTCGAACTCCAATTTGGTTTTTTCCGCAAAACTTTTGAAGCCGACCAATTCAATGTTTTTGAGGTACACCGCTTATCCCCCCTTGGTATTGCACGTCTGAATAAAATGATTGCCCAGCCTGAATATTCAACAAAACCTAAACCAATAATACCGTATCAAGTGTACCCCATTAAGGCAACCACTATATATGGGATTATTTTTTGTTTTGATCGGCGGGGGGGCTTGCATTAGTCTCGTCAGGTCGAAGTGATTTCTTATACACCCTTTTTTAAGCGGAGACATGGCGAATATGCGCATTCTTTCAGGCATACAACCTTCAGGTAAGCTGCATCTTGGCAATTATCTCGGAATGATGAAACCTGTTCTGGACCTTGAGCAAAAAGGGGAATCCTTTATTTTCATCGCAAACTATCACGCCCTTACCTCTGTCGACGATCCGGAAAGCCTCAGGCTAAACACCATGGATGTCGCGCTCGACTTCCTGGCATGCGGTCTGAATACGGACAGGACGGCTTTCTACAGACAAAGCGATGTTCCTGAAGTAACAGAACTGATGTGGATACTTTCAAACGTAACACCCATGGGCCTTCTTGAGCGGTGCCATTCCTACAAGGACAAGATTGCAAGGGGGTTGGCGTCTAATCACGGCTTATTTGCTTATCCGGTGCTAATGACAGCGGATATTCTGGCTGTTCAGTCGGATTTGGTCCCGGTCGGCCGGGATCAAAAACAGCACATAGAGGTCGCCCGCGATATAGCGATGAAATTCAACAATCAGTATGGAGAGGTGTTCAGGATTCCCGAAGCGTCCATACAGAGCGATGCGGCCATAGTACCGGGCCTGGATGGACGGAAGATGTCTAAATCATACGGGAACACGATCGATATTTTTGGGGATGCAAAGGAGGTAAAGGGGAAAATAATGAGGATTGTAACGGACAGCAAGTCTGTGGAAGAGCCCAAGGACCCCGATTCGTGCAACGTTTTTGCTTTTTACCGGCTGCTGGCAACGGATGAGCAGAGGGAAGACATGGCATCCCGGTATAAAGAAGGCGGACTCGGCTATGGCCATGTTAAAAAGGAACTGGCGGAATTGTTTGAAGCCAGATTTGCGCCTTTGCGAGAAAAACGCAGGGAGCTTGCAGGGAATCCCGGAATTGTAGAAGACGTTCTGCGCCGCGGGGCGGAGCGTGCGCGCTCTGAGGCGGTCAAGACGCTTGAGAGAGTGAGGTATGCAGTAGGCCTGGCGTGATAGGGGATTCCGAAAGACCAGGGTTCAGGTTCATTCAACAGGGCAGGGCGGCATATCGGGAATAACCACGCTAATGCACGGCCGGGTTCGGACAGGCTTAAATATGGTGCCTTTCAGGTTTGTTCTTTCCATGAAGCTATGAACAAATGGTGAGGAACAACTGCGGGGAACAGGATGTGACATGACAATGCAGGACGAATACAAGATTAGACTGGAGGTTTTTGAAGGACCGCTGGATCTTCTGTTGTACCTCATTCGTAAGAATGAAGTGGATATTCACGACATCCCCATTGAGACTATTACGACGCAGTACATGGAATATATGGACCTGATGCGAATGCTGGATCTAAACATCGCCGGCGAATTCATCGTTATGGCCGCTACCCTTATGATGATCAAGAGCCGGATGCTGCTTCCCGCCGAGGAACGCACACATGAAGAGGATGACGAGGAGGACGATCCGCGTTGGGACCTTGTGCGCCAACTTGTGGAATATAAGAAATTCAAGGACGTTGCAATACACCTTCAAGACTTGGAGGTTCATCAGGAAAACATATTCACAAGGGAAGGTGAAAGCCTTGAACTTGGCGCTCCATCGGACGTTGCATTGCATGATGTGGGAATATTTGATCTCATTACGGCGTTTAACAATGCCTTGAGCAGGGTAAAGAAGGAGGAGCTACGCGAGATCTTCTCTGAACGTTTTACCGTGGGCGAGAAGGTCGACCAGATTCTCGGCATGCTGCGCGACAGAGATGAATTTTCGCTTACAGAGGTGATCGGCTCGATGAAGTCTCGCCACGAGGTAGTATGCATGTTTCTAGCTGTTCTTGAATTGATGCGGTTGAAACAAATCAAAGCGCGCCAGCAGGGGGCGTTTGGAGATATTGTATTGCAAAGGGTGGAAGAGATCTGAGGAATAATGAATCAAGTTGATGTATTGCCTGATTTGAAACAAATTGTGGGCGCCATGTTATTCGCGGCAAAGGAGCCGCTGTCGGCCGCTCGCATACGCAAGGTATTTCTCCAGACAGCGGAATCGCATGGAGGGATGACCAGGGAATATGCCTCTGTTACGGAGAAACACATAAAGGAAACCGTGGAGGCATTGAATCTAAACCTGCAGGAACAGAAGACAGGACTGCATATCCGCGAAATTGCAAACGGGTACAGACTGGTCAATGATCCGGTGTGCGGCCCGTGGTTGCGCTCTTTGCTGGATAGAGGAAAGACCAACAGGCTGTCACGCCCTGCCTTGGAGACCTTGGCCATAATTGCTTATAGGCAGCCTGTGGTTCGTTCTGAAATTGAAGCCGTGCGTGGCGTAGCTGTGGATCAGATTATACGCAACCTGCTTGATATGCAATTGATACGGGTGGTGGGGAGAAGTGAACTGCCGGGCAGACCATGGCTTTTCGGCACAACACAGACTTTTCTTGAGCACTTCGGACTGACAGGTTTGAACGACCTGCCGGGAACAGAAGAACTGAGGCGCCTTGAAGACGAGCAGTTGAAGAAAACCGACTCTTCCGCTAAGGAGGAGGAAACTGTTTGCGAGACGAGCGAGGAGGACGAAAATCGTGAGTAATTCACCTGTCATACGGATTAGAGCTTGCTGTTCAGTGCTCCGCTACATAAGGCATCGAGGATTTATTGAAGATTGGAAAAGAGTGTAAATAAAAAGTTCTGCCGGAGGGATTCCGGAAACAGGAAACAGGCTATGAATTTGGACGACTTGAGAAAACGTATTGATGAACTGGACGAACAGTTGATCGGGCTTCTGAATGAACGGACTCGTGCCGCATTGGAGATAGGACGTTTGAAACAGGAACAGGAACAGGAAATCTATGTTCCGTCACGTGAAAAAACCGTCCTGGACAGGGCCAAGAAATTGAATAAGGGACCTCTTAAGAATGAGTCCGTGCTGGCAATTTACAGGGAGATAATGTCCGCATCTCTTGCATTGGAACATAATATGAAAGTCGCATACCTGGGCCCGATGGCTACATTCACCCACCAGGCGGCGCGGTCGCGCTTTGGTGGAAGTGTTGAGTATGTCGCATGTGAAACCATCCGTGAGGTTTTCGGACATGTTCAGAAAAAATCGGCGGATTACGGCGTGGTTCCAATCGAGAATTCCACAGAGGGAGCGGTCACACATACACTGGATGAGTTTGCTGATACTCCGCTGAAGATCTGTGCTGAGATTTATCTCCCCATTGCTCATCATTTGCTGGCAAAGTGTCCGCGTGAAGAAATCGTGAAATTATACAGCAATCCCCAGGTTTTCGGTCAGTGCCGGACTTGGCTGTTCAGGAATATGCCGGGCGTTGAACTGGTTCCCGTGTCCAGTACTGCGCGTGCCGCTGAAATCGCCGCTGATGAGACGGCCTGCGGGGCGTTGGCGAGTGATCTTGCGGCGGAGTTATACGGCCTTGATATTCATGAACGTGATATCCAGGACGTGGTCGGTAATTCCACGCGGTTTCTTGTTCTTGGGCGGTCATTCGGGGCCCCTGCAGGGAATGACAAGACTTCGCTCCTTTTCGGCGTGAGGCACAGGGCTGGGGCATTGTGCAGTGCCCTTGACATCCTCAAGCAGCATGGATTGAACATGACCAAAATCGAGTCGCGTCCCAGCAAAGCCAAGGCGTGGGAATATTATTTCTTTGTTGATGTGGAAGGCCATGTAGAAGACAAGGCAGTTCAGGGCGCGTTGGATGAACTAGGCGGGCATTGCACCATACTTACAGTGCTGGGTTCATATCCAAGATCCGCGGACGCGTGATGGGGCTTCATGCGGCAAGTCTCATTGCCGCGCCGGAATATTTATTCAATGGGTGATACATGAATTATTCAACAAAGACATGGATAAGCGATCTGCCGTCGTATGAGCCCGGCCGTCCGATTGAAGAGCTGGCCCGTGAGCTGGGCTTGCCGGGAATCGATGACATCGTAAAACTGGCGTCCAACGAGAATGCATTGGGCCCTTCACCACGCGCGGTTGAAGCCATGAGGCATGCCGCATCCGATATGCATTTGTATCCCGATGGAAGTTGTCATTACCTGGCCGAAGCAATCGCGCATAAACACGGAGTTGACGTGAGCCAGGTCGTGCTGGGCAACGGAAGCAATGAAATCATAGAGCTGCTTGGCCATATATTCCTGGACCGGGACAACGGCTTGGTCATGTCGGAAGGGGCATTCTTGATATACAAGCTGGTTGCTATGGCATTCCAGTCGGAATCTGCCGCTGTTCCCATGCGTTCATACACGCACGACCTTGACGGGATGCTGGACGCCATACAGGATGATACCCGGCTAGTGTTCATAGCCAATCCAAACAACCCCACGGGGACAATGGTCGACGGGGCCGAAATTGACAGGTTCATGGATCAGGTGCCCGGGCATCCCTTGATAGTATTTGATGAAGCCTATATCGAGTTGCTGCCGGTGAACCGGCGGCCGGATACATTACGGTATATACACGATGGGCGGAATGTGTGTATTCTGCGTACCTTCTCGAAGGCGCACGGGCTAGCGGGTCTCCGCGTCGGCTACGGCCTGATGTCGGGCGATCTGGCAAATCTGATGCACCGCGTGAGGCAACCCTTCAACGTCAACGCAATGGCCCAGACGGCCGCACTTGCGGCTCTGGAGGACGAGAGCCATGTTGAAAATACCCGCCGGATGACGGAGGAAGGACTTGAGCAGATGGTGCGCGCTTTCGAGGATCGAGGACTCGAATACGTGCCTTCAGTGGCCAACTTTATACTTGTAAGGGTTGGAAATGGACGGGAGTGTTATAATAAATTCGCGGAACAATGGGTCATAGTGCGTCCAATGGACGCGTACGGGTTTCCGGATCATATCCGTGTGACCATTGGGACACATGATGACAACGAAAAATTCATAGGGGCTTTGGACAGGATTATGTCGGAAAGAGACAAGTTATGATCATCGTTCTAAAAAAAGACGCTACAGAAACGGATCTGAAACATATTGTTGAAACCGTAAGGGAATGGGGTTTCAACACGAGTGTCAGCCAGGGAGTCGAACGCACTGTCATAGGAATAATCGGCGACGAGTCGCTTCTTCGTGGCAAGCCGCTCGAAATATTCCCGGGTGTCGAGTCCGTGCTGCGTGTATTAAAACCATACAAGCTCGCCAGTTCGGAATTTCACGCTGATCGGACTCGTGTGCTTGTCCCTGCGGTTGTTGAAGGGGAAGCCCCGGCAGAGATCGGCGGCCGCGAGATTACGGTAATTGCAGGCCCCTGTTCGGTTGAAACGAGGGAAATGCTTTTTGAGATGGCGGAATTTGTGAAAAAAAACGGGGCAAAGATTCTCAGGGCTGGAGCCTTCAAGCCGCGCACATCGCCATATTCGTTTCAAGGTCTTGGCGAGGAGGCGTTGAAATATCTTTCCGAGGTGCGTAAAGAGGTCGGGATCCCCATCATAACAGAGGTAATGGATACCAAGGATGTGGAAAAGGTCGCCGAGGTGGCGGACGTGCTCCAAATCGGGGCGCGCAATATGCAGAACTTCAATCTTTTGCGCGCGGTAGGCAGGATTGACAAACCGGTTCTAATAAAGCGGGGGCTTTCAGCAACTCTGGAAGAGCTGTTGATGTCCGCTGAATATGTCCTGTCAGAGGGTAACAACAAGGTGATCCTGTGCGAACGCGGCATACGCACTTTTGAGACATTCACACGTAATACAGTCGATATCAGCGCCGTGCCGGTCATAAAGCGGGAAAGCCATCTGCCTGTCATGGTGGATCCAAGTCATGGCACGGGGCACTGGGACCTGGTAACTCCAATGGCCTGCGCTGCGGTTGCCGCCGGGGCCGACGGAATCATCGTTGAGCTCCATCCAAGACCAGAGGAGGCCCTTTCCGACGGGCCGCAGGCCCTTCTGCCCAAACGGTTCGCCGCCCTTATGGAACAGATCGGTAGCGTGGCGCGCGCCATGGGGCGGTCGGTATAAAGGAGAGGGATGGAACGCATAGCAATTATTGGCCTGGGACTGATGGGCGGTTCGCTGGGATTGGCATTGCGTAAATCCGGATTTGACGGGGTCATTACCGCATATACCCGCAGGGCCGAAATCAGGAAGATTGCCGCTGAACGGGGGATTGTGGATGAAGTATACGAGCGGCCGCAGGATGCCGTCGCGGAAGCCGATATCGTGGTTTTCTGTACTCCGGTCCTGACCATTCTCCAACTTGTCGATCAGTGCCTGCCGCATCTGAAGAAGAATTGCATCCTTACTGATGTGGGCAGCACCAAGTCCGAATTGATGACTGATATCTCTGAAATACTTGGCGACAGCTCCGCCTTGTTTATAGGAAGCCACCCGGTTGCAGGGTCGGAGCGGACCGGTCTCGACGCTGCACGCGCGGATCTGTACGACGGCGCCCTCGTAATCATTACTCCGGACGGCACGCCCGCGCATGATAAAGCGGCGAAAGAAATAAAGTCCTTCTGGAATGGACTTGGCGCCCATACCATGGTTATGTCGGCAGAAGTTCATGACCGGTTGATGGCGCGGACAAGTCATCTTCCTCACATGATAGCCGTGCTTCTGGCTCTGACTGCCGGCCGGGAAGGAGACCATGAGCGAACCGGGGAATTCTGCGGAACGGGTTTTCGCGACACCACGCGCATAGCTGAAGGGTCTCCCGAAATATGGCACGACATCATCAGCACCAACACCTTCATGATGAAGGAGGAATTGCGCGCATTCGAGAAGCGTCTCGGTCAGCTCTGTGATATGATGGACAGAATGGATTTCAAAGGTATTAAACATATGCTGGAGTCAGGATGTGATATTCGCAGAGAGCTGATGAAACACAGTCCGGCCTCCGGTCGAAAGGATTGACAAGACATGTTGTACAGACCGCAAATGGCGATTGTGTCGCCATGTACGCGTTTCGGCGGGGTGGTGCATCCCCCGGGCGACAAAAGCATATCCCACAGGGTTGGTATTCTCGGGTCAATATCCTCCGGCATTACTACTGTTCGCAATTTTCTGCACAGCGGTGATTGTGTAAACCTTCTGCGTTCCATGGAAGCGCTTGGAGCGCGAACTCATTATTCACGTGACGGCATTCTTCATATCCACGGCACTGGCGGCCGTGTGATGGAGCCGGTAGGACAACTCGATCTCGGAAACTCCGGAACCGCTCTGCGTCTGATGAGCGGGTTTCTTTCAGGTTACGAGGGGACCTTCGAGTTGACCGGTGATGAATCGCTCCGCTCGAGGCCAATGACCAGGATACAGGAACCTTTGACGCGAATGGGCGCCAGGATTGAACTGCTTGGTTCCGACGGATGCGCTCCCGTGCGGGTGACAGGCGGCCGGCTCAAGGGTATACACTATGAATTGCCTGTTGCTTCGGCTCAGGTGAAATCATGCATAATGCTGGCCGCGTTACATGCCGAAGGCACAGTCACCGTTGTTGAGCCAATGCCGACCAGGGACCATACCGAGAAGGTATTCCGTGAGCTGGAAATCCCGGTCCGTGAAAACGGAACAACAATCGAGGTTGATGGATTCGGGCCGGCCGGGCCCGCACTGGCAAGCCGAGACTGGATTATTCCCGGGGATATTTCCTCAGCGGCATTCCCGATTGTGGGAGCAGCCGGGCAGAGGCGTTCGTCGCTGACTGTAAAAGGGGTAGGGCTGAATCCCCGGCGCACAGCATTGCTCGATGTGCTCAAGCGAATGGGGGCCCGTATTAGAATTTCCACGCGAAGTGGAAAAGACCAGGGCGAAGCTCACGGTGACATCAAGGTGTCCGGAGCGCGGCTGAAGGGTACAGAGATTGGAGGGGATGAAATTCCCGCACTGATTGACGAACTTCCAATTCTGGCGGTCGCCGCGGCTGTGGCGGAAGGTGAAACTGTTATCAGCGATGCCTCGGAGTTGCGAGTCAAGGAGACTGACCGCATATCCGCAATGGTAGCCAACCTGCAGGCTGTGGGTATTGATGTGGAAGAACGGGATGACGGAATGATTATTCAAGGCGGTCTGCCCTCCGGGGATAAGCCTGTAAGAGTCCGCTCCTATGGAGATCACCGGATTGCAATGTCAATGGCCATTATGGCTTTATACACATCCTTTCCCCTTCATGTGTATGACATATCATGCGTGGAAACTTCCTATCCTTCATTCTGGGAGGATATCAGAAAGCTGGGGGCAGATGTCGATTAGACAGGATAAAACCATTGTTGCCGTCGACGGACCCTCCGCATCAGGAAAATCAACCGTTTCCCGTGAGGCGGCAAGGATTCTCGGCTTTCTCTATGTTGATTCTGGCGCCATGTACCGCGGTGTTACCTGGAAGGCTATTAATGAGGCGGTGGATACGGATAAGCCTGAATCAGTTATTGACATGATTTCGTCGACCAACTGGCATTGGTACAGCGATGACGATGACAAGGTGATGAAGTTTACAATTGACGGAGATGACCCATCGAACCGGTTGAGATCCGAACCTGTACGCGAACGGGTTTCCGACATAGCGGCTATTCCGGAAGTTAGAGAATTCATCGTCAAACTGTTGCGTGAAACAGCCGGATATGGATCGCTTGTCATGGAGGGTAGGGATATCGGGTCGCTTGTGTTTCCGAATGCGGATTTCAAGTTTTATCTCGACGCCGATCCCGATGAGCGCGCCCGCCGGAGGTACAGGGAATTACTTGCCACTGAAGGCCGGGGAAATGAAAAGGATGTGATGGATTCCTTGACCAGGCGCGACAAGAAAGATTCTTCAAGAAGCGTTTCACCGTTGCAGATTCCGCTGGGCGCGCGAGTAATCAACACGACGGGCATGTCCATTGACGATGTGGTAAGAACCATTGTCGGAGTTGTGCAGGCGGGCGAACCGGCATGAGCGCCGAAAGACTAAATTACTGCCTGTATCGTGTTATTCGAAGGACCTTTTATGTTCTTTTCCGCGTGTTATTCAGATTGGAGGTAAGGGGACTGGAGCATATTCCAGAGTCCGAAGGTTGTCTGCTGGCCTGCAATCACGCCAGCTACCTGGATCCTCCGCTTGCTGCGAGCGCCATTGTTGACCGCCCCGTTCACTTTATGGCACGCGGCACCCTGTTTCGTTTTCCCGTTTTCGGAGGGTTCCTGCACAGACTGGGTGCAATCCCGCTTGATCGCGATCGCAGCGATCTGAGTGCGCTGAGAAAAGGTGTTAAATTGCTGAAGGATGGCAGGACATTGTGCCTTTTTCCCGAGGGAACCCGTACCGGGAATGGTCTCCTTCAAGAGGCAAAAGGAGGTATTGGATTCATCATAGCCAAGGCCGGAGTTCCGGTAATACCCGTCTACATTGAAGGAAGTTATAAGGCATGGTCAAAAGACAGCCGGATTATAAGGCCTTGCAAAATAAGAGTCCTTTACGGTGAACCTATATACCCGGATCAATTACCCTTGACCGACGATGGCAAGCCGGATTTTTCCAGAACCGGTGAACTGGTCATGTCACGTATATCCGGGTTAAGCCCCATGGATAAATGACGATATATCGGTAAAATCCCATGATAGACCGTTATTTTGCCCTTTTATGTCAATAAATTATTCTCAAAGTTGACATGAATCTTGCCCAGTGCCGTTTATTAAAATTAACTTGACTGGTTTATCTGTGATTAATAAGCTAATCAGTGTGTTTGAAGTGTCTTGAGTGCTTCACGTGAAAAAATGTGGCGGGAATCCGGAAGGTAATAATATGTCGAACGGTGTATGGGGCGTCATTATAGCTTGTGGTAAATCGGAGGAGATTTCCCCGGAAGCTGAAACAGCCTTTCTCCATCTGGGTGACCGTCCGGTTCTCATTTATTCATTGCTGGCTTTTGAGGAATGTTCGGACATTGACGGCGTTGTTCTGGTGGCCCGCAAGGATCGCGTGGAAAATATATGGGGAATGGCCAGCCTGTTTGGATGTTCCAAGCTCAAGCATATTGTCGCAGGAACAACGCAATGGACTTCTTCAGTGCAGAACGGCCTGAAAGCAATAGGGGATGATGCGTCGGTTGTTGTAATACATGAGTCTTCAAGGCCCTGCGTTGATCCGTCTTTGATTTCACAGACGGTCAAGGCTGCAAAACGGCACGGAAGCGGAGTGGCAGCCTGCCTTATAGATGAACCGGTTAAAGTTGCCGAAAAAGGTTTGAAAGCATCCAAATCGCTGCCTTCCGGTGCTGTCTGGGCCGTTCAAACACCGCAAGCATATAAGCTCAAGGAATTGTCCAGGGCCATTGAATCGGCAAAAAAGAAAAAAATGAAATACGACGACGAATCCAGCGTCTATGGACGAGCGCACAAGAACGTCCATATTGTACCGTCTTCACGCAAAAACATGAAGATAATGGAAGCCGATGACATGTTTCTGATATCTTCCCTGATACGCGTTTAAATCCCGTCACAGCATCCAGCCAATGCGTAGACACATTCCCAGTCTGTTGTCTTTGGGCTGTATGTTATTGCTCTTTGCCTGCCAGCGGGTCGATGACAACCAGCAATCCGGCCTCGAATTTATTTCTGCTCCTGTTCATGGATATCGCGTGGTTAATTCATATCCTCATGATGCTAATGCATTTACACAAGGGATGCTTTTTAATGACGGATATCTCTATGAGAGCACCGGATTACACGGTCGGTCATCGGTTCGCAGGGTCGATATCAACACCGGCCGGGTTTTGCGGAGGGTTGATCTCCCTCCCAGATATTTCGGAGAGGGTCTGGCCGTGTATGATGGCCGACTGTATCAATTGACGTGGAAATCGGAGACCGGTTTCATATACGACATTCATACATTAGCTCTGACCGGGTCATTCAATTATGAAGGGGAGGGATGGGGGCTCGCATTCGATGGACGGCATTTTATCATGAGTAACGGATCGAACAAGCTTGGATTCTTCGATCCTGATAATTTTAAGAAGATTGGAATCCTGAAAGTTCACGACAATAATCGTCCGGTATCCGATTTGAATGAGCTGGCAGTCATCGGAAATGAGATATGGGCCAATGTTTTTCCCACCGACTGGATTGCGCGTATTGATCCATCTACCGGGAAAGTGACCGGATGGATTGATCTGAGCGGAATACTCACCGAGGATGACAGGGGAGGGCGGCCCGTGGATGTGCTGAATGGCATTGCATATGATGAGGGCGATAACCGCATTTTTGTTACGGGAAAACTTTGGCCCAGGCTTTATGAAATCGAAGTTGCGGCTCCATGATCCTGTATTAATTATTCCGAAAGGCCGGGATGCCTTATGCCTTCTATCAGCTTCACCTCGCTTATCAACCAGTCGCCGTCCTCCCTCGCCCAACCAAGTTCGAATTCATGGACAAGGCGCTCCCTTTGATTCCCTGAATGAATGATATTTGCCCTGGCGGTAAACAGCATTGTTGCGGAATCACCGTCCGGGTATATCTCCAATTGCCTGTCATATATATTTATATC
>SLRP01000038.1 GCA_007130845.1 Kiritimatiellia bacterium
ACCGTTATGAAGCTAGGGTGGTTGCTCCATCTCGGATGGTAAACTTCATGGCCTTTCATTGCCGGGGCGTTATTTACGTTAACCTCCCAGCGTTCTTCCGTGCGTTCGTTTACAATCAGAACATTCCGGTGGGAACCATCGAAATACCAGAAAAGATATGAGTTGTCCGGGGAGTACGATGTCCAGCATCCCCTTCCATACCTGTTAATCCTCCGGTTTTCCAGATCTAGCACTCCGCATTCCGGCCATGGGAACAGGCCTGCCGCTCGAGTTCCATCAGCCGAAAGCTGAAAGTTGTCGACCCCTGTCAAAGTGCGGGACCATACCTGTTCTTCGCGGCCGGGATCGTCTATGGGCATGCGTATGACGGACTCGTAGGGGTTTCCTCGTTCGTCGCTGCGTTCTCTTCCGACATATATCCATTCGGTGCCGTTGTCCGGGTCAATCCAGACCGCCAGCGCAATGCCCTCAGCGACTTCCCGGCGATTCGAGCCGTCCCAGTCAACGATATGTATATTCCCTTGTTCGAGGTCGGAAAAGATTATCCTGTCTCCGCGTCGCGTGATCATGGGCTTGGCAAAGCTTGCCGGTCCCGGGAGTATTACCCGTTCACCTTCTCCGTCATCGGTGTCATACCCCATCAGGCGCAATTCATTCCCAAGGGCAAAGACATCGGTCAACTCTTTTGTATCCTGTACCCAGACTACTCGTGTATGAGCATCAGTAATGCTGCGGACGTCTTCCGCAACGCGGGATACAGTATTTGTATCCTTCCTGGCGCAGGAGCCTGCGACGGCAATTATCGCGCAAACTGCCGGAATGAATATTGACAAGGTTAATGACAATCGGGTTCGCATATCCATGCATCATAACATATTTGGTTCCATCTTCCAGTAATTCGGTTTTCTGAGGGGTTTCTCCTGGATTCCATTGCCGGTCATATTGGAACGGCTTGAACCGTGTTGTCAGGGTCCAACAGAGGGTTACAGGAAAGGTCTTAACATATTCTATGAACTCATCTACTATGGGCCGTGTTCGCATGGCAATGTCAGGGTGCTATTGAATCGGTAATGACCGCGGCCGAAATAAGGGGGGTGTATGAAGTCTTTCAAGCTGATGATCCCGGTGCCGGTATTCATGATTGCTCTTGCGGTCAATGCGGGGGTACCCCGGCATACCGTCTCGGTTTCCGGGAGTGCAGAGGAGGTTGTGGCGGCTGATGCCGCATATGTAACCCTCTATGCACAGGCTGACGGCATCCTGATGGTTGACGCCGTCGAAAGGGCCGACAAAATGGTTGAAGAGATAACCAGTGCGGCGATGTCCGGCACGGATGTTATTAGGAGCATATCCGTGACAGATATTTCGCTGGGAGAGAGGATGCAGCAGCGGTGGGGGCCGGATTCGCAACAGGAATCGCCGCGTCCCCAGGTTGCACGCCGTATCAGGATCACTTGCGAACCGAAATCCCTGGAAATATACGAGGTAATTGATAACGCCATTCGTGCCGGAGCCTTGATGAGCATACCGTCACAGACACATTTTTCGGATGATTTGCGCAGCGTTGTGGTATATGGATCAGAGAATAATTCTGAAGTGGTTGATCGTGTCAGACGGTCCGCCATGTCTGATGCCAGGATTGAGGCATTGAAGGTAGCTGAACTTGCCGGCAAATCCGTTGGAGATGTGGTTTCAATCGGGTGTTCAGGATCTTCGGGCAGCTTTCCGATTCGTGTCATGGGGAGAAGACCGGACTTTCCTGCCGAATATCTTGGGATGGATCCCGACGGTATCACGATAAGGAGTTCATTGGCCGTTACCTTTGAATTGATTGAAGCGGAATAGTCCCGTTTAATGTCTTGTTGCATGTGCATATCCCGTATAATGAGCCCGGTGTTAAGGCGGGCATTTTTTAGTTGTCCGGAGGCCTTCTCCTTTAACTGCAGGTCCCGCATGCCGTCACTACCGTCCGGGCCGGCTTCATGGTTGTGCTTTTTGGTTTAACTTCGGCGGCGTTGCTTAAGCGGATGTTCATATGACTGATTCGAAAAAGGCAGGGCAGGCCATGGGACTTTATGTGGATCGGTATGAGCTGGCAATGGCGCTTGTGTATTGGAGGAGCGGCAGGGGGGACAGCCGCGCCGTTTTCGATTATTTTTTTCGAAGGACCCCATTCCGCGGCGGGTACGCGGTTTTCGCCGGTCTTGGATCCATTGTGGAGTTGCTGGAGGTGCTCCGATTCCGGGATGATGAATTGGAGTTTCTAGAAAACGAAGGGTTTCCCCGGGATTTCCTTGATTATCTCCATGGATTTTCCTTCAACGGTTCCGTCCTGGCTCCTCCTGAAGGTGAGGCAGTATTTCCTCTGGAACCAATTGTAACGGTTGAAGGCAGTCTGATTGAGGCACAGGTAATAGAGACTATGCTTCTCAATGTGCTGAACTTTCAAACGCTGGTTGCCACCAAGGCGTCGCGTTGCCGCAGAGCGGCGGGCGGGAGGCTGATCAGCGAGTTTGGACTGCGCAGGGCACAGGGTCTTGGAGGCTTGTGGGCCAGCCGCGCGGCCTGCATAGGGGGATGTGACAGCACGTCCAACATGGCTGCAGCCCGGCAATTCGGATTGGAAAGCACGGGAACGATGGCGCATTCAAACGTGCAGGTTTACGAAAACGAATTGGAGGCCTTTCGGGATTTTGCAGAAACTCACGGATCAGACACGATTCTTCTTCTTGATACCTATGACACCGTCCTTTCAGGTCTGCCCAACGCAATCAGGGCAGCCCGCGAAATGGAAGGCAGGGGGGTGAG
Source organism: Kiritimatiellia bacterium (assembly GCA_007130845.1). Classification (GTDB taxonomy): domain Bacteria; phylum Verrucomicrobiota; class Kiritimatiellia; order SLAD01; family SLAD01; genus SLRP01. The sequence goes on from SLRP01000038.1 coordinate 2,809, forward strand.
AATCAAGGGGGTTCGTTTGGACAGCGGGGATCTTGCATATTTGTCCCGTCGTGTTCGTTCGGAGTTGGATAAAGCGGGGCTGACATGGCTGAAGATAATTGTCTCGAATCAGCTCGACGAAAATGTCATCCGCAGCTTGTTGGAGCAGGATGCCTGCATAGACGGGTTCGGTATTGGAACCGCTCTTGCCACCGGCGCGCCGGACGGGGCTCTTGACGGGGTCTACAAGCTTTCAGAATACGGCGGTGAACCACGCTTGAAGGCTTCGGAATCGGTAGCCAAGACCACCCTGCCCGGACGCAAGACTATTTATAGAATGGAGGATGAAGACGGCAAGGCCATGGCCGATGTTATCTGCATGGCTGAGCAGGCTGTTCCAGAGAGCATGGTTCACCCTTTGGAACCTCATATGCATATGGATATTTCGAAATGGAAAGCCAGGAAACTGTGTCATGAAGTCATGCGTGGAGGCGAGCGCAGCCGATGTCTGCCGTCTGCGTCCGAGGCGGCCGATTATTCGCTCAAGTCCCTGAGTCTTCTTCCCCCTGAGCATCACAGATTTGAAAATCCGCACATATACAAGGTGGGTCTAAGCATGGAACTCCGCGATTTGCGTGATAAATTGATAATGGACAAGCGAAAGGAGTTCATGTCATGAAGGCGCTTATTATGGTGGATATACAGAATGACTTTCTTTCGGTAGGAAATCTAGCGGTGCCTGAAGGCGATGCTGTAATACCCATGGTAAACAATATAGCAGATGACTACAGCCTGATTGCCGCCACTCAGGACTGGCATCCCCCCGGTCATCTGAGTTTTGCCTCGAACCATTCCGGCCGAGATCCGTTCGAGACAATAGATCTGGATGGATTGGAGCAGATACTGTGGCCGGATCATTGTCAATGGGGTACACGAGGCGCAGAGTTTCCGGAATCGCTTGATACCGACAGGGTCGCCGCGATATTTCGAAAAGGCATGGATCCCCGGGTTGACAGTTATTCGGGGTTTTATGACAACGGGCGGCGTCATAAGACCGGAATGGACGCTTGGTTCAGGGAGATGGACGTGGATTCAGTGGATATAGTTGGTCTCGCCGGCGAGGTTTGCGTTGCATACACTGCCCGCGACGCCGCGGATCTGGGTTTTGATGTTACGTTGATAGAGGACGGAACACGCTCCCTTGACAGGAAAGAATTTGAAAGGGAGGCGGACGACCTCGAGGGTCGTGGCGTGAAAATTGTGTAGGATCCAAATATTAATGTGTCAGGGTATTCCGTATATCCGGTCAATGACGCTGTTTTGTTTTTTTACTGACCTGGAAATAGGCGATATATGACTGAATCATACCGGCGGGACACGCTTGAATTAACGCTTGAGGGTGTGGATGGAGACGGGCCGTTGTCGGGAAAGCGTAAACCGGAGGAACGGCTGATAACGGTTACCCTCATATGGCCCCGGCCGCTTATAGCAGAAAGGGTTGCGGCGAGGCCGCATTTTTTCGCGGAAGGCGGGTTGGATCTGTCGGGTGCCGACTGGAGCGACTGTGTCATGTTCAAGGAAAATGTAGAGGGTCCATTCGGCATGGTTGTTCAGATTTCAGAGCCGCTTACATCCCAGCAGGCTGCCAGGGTCATTGCCGATCTCGGTTCAGCCCTTGTTAAAACGGCTGGAACGGAAGCAGCGCGTGTGGCCGCCGGTCCATGGCTGGCGTCGCTGGCCCGCTTCCCGTTTTCACATTTGGCGGGTGAACTGTCCGGAGTTGGTAAATCGCCCAAGGTTGTCGCCGCGGGACGCATGACATTAAGACCGGGTTTGAGCGGGCCTGTCGATATCCCCCTGCAGGTTCCTGATGATGTTGTCCGGACAAGGACGGTCCGCACCGGAGGCAGGTCGCGGTCACGGCGGGAGACGTTGCATCGCAGGGGGGAACCTGCCGGAACTGTAATGTTTAATTCAGTATATTACCGTGGTTTATAACCGAAATACGCTGTCAATTCGCGGGCATCGATGAGATCACCGTAAATCAATCTTAAAAAAGGTTTAAGTGCAGCGCTGCGGCGGTGATTTAATGCCGAGAATCGATATGGAAAAGACCGAAGGGTATGTTTCGAGGGCAGAGAAGGATCCCGGACTGACGCATAGTTTGGATCTATTGTCGGATACGTATAATTACAACCACTGGATTTATTCGCTTTGCCGTCCATGGCTTGGTGATGAGGTCCTGGAGGTGGGATCCGGTATAGGAAATCTTACCCAGTTTCTGCTCGGGGCAAACCGGCTTGTGTGTCTGGAGCCGGAAGATGTTTATCGCCCATATCTGTCGCGAATAGCCGAAGTTCACAGGAATGTCAGATATTATCCTGTTCCAGTGGAAGACATGCCTGCTGACGAGAATCATTTCATATCCGTCTTGTGCGTAAATGTCCTTGAGCATATCAAGGATGATGAAATGGCACTGCGTAAGATGGCCGGGCGTTTGCGTGACGGAGGGAATGTGGTCCTTTACGTTCCGGCTGTGTCCTGGGCTTATGGCGAGATGGACTCGGACCTGGGACATTGGCGCAGATACAACAAGCGCCGAATTAGAGAGATTGCGGAACATTGCGGATTGTCTGTTGTGCGCATGCATCATGTTAACGCAATAGGGTTGTTTGGATGGTGGTGGGTTGGCAGGGTCAGGAAGGAGAGGTTGATTGATCCGCGCAAAGCGCGCGTCATGGACGCGCTCGCGCCGTACCTGTCGGCGGTGGAACGTATTGTCCCTCCCTTTCTGGGGCAATCACTTCTTGCCGTTCTGAGGAAGTGATAACAGGCATTCCGCGCAATGAACCTGAACAATTGGCGATTGACTGGTTGGTATCCGCGCCGTTACCAGGGATCCTGTGTCAATGACCCTCCAATCGGCTGAATACCTTCGGAATTCCGGGCCATGGCGGAGTCGGACTCTATCCAGACGTCGGGGTAGAAGGCTGCACGTTCACTTTCGGTAACTCTCACCCATGCTTCGATTTCCGTGAAATCCCCGTTGAATCGTCCTATATAAACCTCTACATCGGGGCCTCCACCGCGGATATTGTTTCCGCCAGAACGATGTTTGTACGGTCCTGTCATGGTCATGAATCTAGGATGATTGGTCCATCTCGGATGATAGACCTCGTAGCCATCTATTCCCGGCGCGGTGTCAATCATGACTTGGCTGGATCTGTCATTGCGCGTATCAAACATGGACACAGCCCTGTGATTTTCTTCGAATATCCAGAACAGGTTGGAATTATCCGGAGCCATTGACGGCCAGCATCCCCGACCCAGTCGGCTCCATGAATTATCCTCAAGATCCGCTACCCCTGCATCCGGCCATGGATAAACTCCGGAAGCGTAGCGCCCATCGGCGGACAGTTGAAAATTGTCCGCTCCAACCATCCGATGATCCCACACAAGTTCTTCCGCGTCGGGGTCGTCGATCTGAATCCGGTATACGGTTTGATACGGTGTGCCGCGGCGATCCTCCCTGTCGCGGCCCACATACACCCATTCCGTTCCGGTTTCCGGGTCCTGCCAGACAGCCAGCCCCATGCCGTCAGTCAGCTTTTTCAGGGACGATCCGTAGAAGTCGGAGATATGGACTGTCTTGTCATGGAAATTGGAAAATATGACCCGGTTCCCATTGGGTGTGATTAGAGGTTTCGAGTAATGACTTATTTCCTCCAGCAGGGCCCTGGATCCTTGGCCGTCATGTGAATCGTACGCCATGAGTTGCAGTTGGTCGCCATGCGCGAACACATCGCGATTGTCACCTGCATCCTGGATCCATACTACCCGGGTGCGGGAATCAGTCAGTGATTCGACGGCCTCGGATATGCGCTGTATACGGATTTGCCGCTCGCTTTGACAGCCCGTATGAATGGCTGATGCTGTAATGGCAAGGATTACTCCCAACAGCAGGAACGGATTTTGATGTTTATCGCTCATATGATCGACAACATAGCTTGTTTCCTCTTGAACTCAATTCGAAATCCTGTATTTCGGTGCCGTGAAATCCATAAAGGAAAGCAGGCCTTCAGCATGATTATCCCCGGCCGTCTTTTTGCGTTTGCCCGTTACATGACTGTGTTGTATACAGGCTGTCGATACAGGACGCATGGAATTGTCAATTTGCGGCGGAGTCTTTAAAAATGAAGCTATCAATCATAATCCCGGTATATAATGAGGCCGCTACACTGGAACATCTGGTGGAGAAGGTTAATGGAGTCGACGCGGGTGTTGAAAAAGAGATCGTGTTGATCGACGACTGTTCAAGGGACGGCACTCGGGACATCATGAAGAAACTTGAGTCAGTGCATCCCGACTGGAAATTCGTCTATCACGAGGTTAACCGGGGCAAGGGAGCGGCACTTCGCTCCGGGTTCCAGGCCGCCACGGGAGACCTTGTTATTATCCAGGACGCCGACCTGGAATACGACCCCGGGGAATATCCCAAACTGCTCGCACCCATTCTGGATGGTCATGCCGATGTAGTGTATGGATCCCGGTTTCTGGGTGGAGGACCTCACCGTGTCGTCTACTACTGGCACTATGTGGGGAATAAATTTCTCACCACGCTTTCCAATATGATGACCAACCTGAATCTTACCGACATGGAAGTCTGCTATAAAGTGTTCAAGAAGAAGGTTATCGATTCGATTGAATTGAAGGAAAACCGGTTCGGATTCGAAGTTGAGGTAACCGCCAAGATCTCGCGCGGCGGATGGGTGATTTATGAAGTTCCTATTTCCTACTACGGCCGCAGCTACGACGAGGGTAAGAAGATAACATGGAAGGACGGCTTTAGAGCAATCTGGTGCATCCTCAAGTATCGGTTTGCATGATTTTCAATATCCAGTGATTCCCGGCTAACTGTAGCTGGCTTTCTAGCGGTCGTTGATTACAGTAAGTGTTACCGGCAGTGTTACTGCCCTGCGTCTGACGGGAAGATCCGTGTCCGTTCCAAGTCTCCACCCGGTGCGGCGCTCCAGAAGGCCGATCTTCATATGAACAGGGCCGGGCTCCGCTGATTCCGGAATATGTATCGTACGTTGAACCGGAATGACGGTGTCTTCGGGGGAACCGGAGACAAGTGTGGGGGGGATTTCCGAGAGCAGGACATGATCATCCTGGAACAGGATTCTCTCTCTGATGAAGTGAACAAACACAGCAAGACTTTCAGCGGGCACTCCGGGCGGGCATTTCCAGTAATAAGTAATATCAAGCATGTCTCCCGGCCGGACAGTGTCGGAACCGATGTTGTATCCCAGGAATTCTGCGTTATTAGCGAATTTGATGTGTGCTTCAATATCGGGTCTTGTGTAAGCTATAAAGCCTTGATTCGCTTTTTCCGCGGCCTCCGAATATCCCTTGACTTCATACACGTTTGCAAGATGAGCGCGTGCCGAGGCAAGATAGGGGTTTAATTCAAGTGCCTCATTCAGGAGCCTGATTGTATTGTAATCCAGTTGTTCGCCGTTAATCCTCTCTTCCGCGCGTTCTAACTGTAGTAAAGCCCATCTTGCATCATTTTTAAGGAGAGAGAATCCTTTCCATATCAGCCCGGCATCACCATGGGATTCTTCGGGCCATCCATGAAAGACAATCCATGGTCCGACAGCTTTTTCTTCCCACGACAATTCCCTTGAGTCCAGTACACGCCTTGTCAAAGGAGCATTCTCCCGCCGTGCCATCAGGGCGGTATTCTCATCCAGAATAACCGGATCAGATGGAAGATAGCCTTCCCTCTGAAATAATTGCGGGTCGATTGAAGTTTGAATCGATCCTTCGGTTTTCATGTGTACATGGTTGGCAACCCATCGGTCGGCATACAGCCGGCTGATCCCATTGCTTTCAAGCCATGCAAGCATTTCAGGTGCGGAATCTGTTTCCGCCGGCAGAGGATCGCCCGGAGAAAATATCTGCAGAGTGTGAACGGACCATCTCCAGTCGGCACGTTCCGGCCTGTTACGAACTCGTATTCCGGTAAGCCTTGCCGGAGCGAAACGGATATCCAGTCTGAAATATGGACCGCTCCAGTAGGGTCGGTGACCCGACCAGTAATATCTGGTATACCTCGTAGGAATTTTCAGTTCGGTCCATTCTCCTGTTTTAGTTCGTCCCTCCAGGCTCCAATGTATTGGATAACTGTTTGGGGACGGGGCGGACATGCGAATGCCGCTGACATCGATTGCCGACTGGAAGGTAATGGTCAAGTGTTCACGGGTGTCGGTTTTCTCAGCCGCCCATTGCGTATTGACACTTCCGTCGGTTACTTTTTCAAGTATATCAACTCCATTATGGTCTATGACGCTTTCCCACAGATCGAGGGGGACTTCCTCCAATCCGCCGGGCGGAGGGGAAAAGTCGTAATGTATATCCATGCCGCCTGCGCGATAATGCCGGAGACCGCCCCCGCTTGATCGTATGAATTCGGAAACCATTCCGTAGTTTTCAAGAACAGCTATACGATCGGCCAGTTCCACATGCTGGGCGTTGGGCCTGTAGAAATCGTTTTCCAGGTCGCTGAAAGTTATCCGCTCCCTGAGCGCGAAATTCCAGGAGCGTCTCCGGTTGGAGGCATACACGGCATCCAGATCTTTTTGCTCCAGAAATTCGCCTGTTCGGCGGATCGTTTCCATTTGTTTGCTTTGCCGGCTTTCGAATTCCTTGGCCCACGGGAATACCTGCCACTGAATTGCGATTAAGAATATAAGGGGGGCCAAAGCCACCGGCACGGGCATGAAATTCTTCAGTTTATTGGTTGCTATTCCGAGCGCGACGGCAAACGGGGCGACCATGGGTA
>SLRP01000078.1 GCA_007130845.1 Kiritimatiellia bacterium
CGCGGAGGCGCAGAGCGAGGCGTCGATCGCCATCGGACGCGGCGCGTTGGCCGCATCCTCCGTGGCCATCGGCGAGGACGCCGAGGCGACGGGCGAGCACTCGACCGCGGTCGGTGATTTCTCCGAAGCGGATGGCGACCGAAGCACGGCGCTCGGCGTGGATGCGCGAGCCCAGGGCGCCAGCAGCGCGGCGCTGGGTGACGACGCGCATGCGGAAGGCCCGAACAGCATTGCACTGGGTAGAAATGCGCATGCGGTGTCGGATGGCTCCATCGCCATTGGTCATAATGCCGTTGCGCAAAACTCGGTGGCGGTGGGCGACGGCGCCCAGGCGATCGGGCAGAGCAGCACGGCGCTGGGCGACGATGCCCAGGCACTCGGCGACAACAGCGTGGCGCTGGGCGACGGCACGGTGGCCACGCGCGACAACTCCGTCGACGTGGGCGGACGGCAGATTACCGGTGTCGCGGCAGGCACACAGCCGGGCGATGCGGTCAATGTCGCCCAGATGAGCTCGGAAACGGCACGACTGGACGGCCGTATTGATGCCAATGTCCGTCGCATCAGCCAGAACCGGGGCTTGATCAATCAGAACCGGGAAATGATCATGGAAAACCGTGCCTCGATCGATCGCCTCGAGGATCGGGTGGACAATGTGAAAGGCAAGGCCTACAGCGGTGTGGCAGCCGCGGCCACGCTGGGCACGCTGGTCGAACCCTCGGAACCGGGAAGAAGTTCCGTGCAGGCGGGCATCGCCAACTACGAGGGCGAACAGGCGGTGGGCGTGAATGCCACGCACCGGCTCCGTCAGGCCGCAGAGCACAATGTGCAGGTCAACGCCGGCGTATCGGTGACCACGGATGAAACCGTGCTGACGCGTGTTATGGCCGGTTTTGAATTCTAACGCATGCGGATCAGCTACAGGTGCGGATGGCCGCGCCCTGCGACGGGCGCGGCCATCCTTTAAATGCTGGCGCTGTTGCCGGTATGGGCGGCGTCGCCAATGGTGGACACGGTTCGCTTCACGGGCGACCCCCTGTTTTCCCCGGAGGAGGGAGTAGACCTGGCCGAACTGGAGCCCGGCATGGTGTTCACCCCGGAGAAGGCCCAGGTTGCGGCACAGCGTCTCATACGCGCGGCCGTTGCCCGACGGTACCCGCTGGCCCAGGTGGCTTGGCGGGCCGAGCAAACGGCGGACGGGGATTTCTCGGTCGTGTTCGAGGTGGAAGCGGGACCGCGTGGTTTTTTGAAGGAATTGCGTTTCACAGGTCACCAGGTCTTTACCGAAGAAGAATTGGCATCTGTGTTGCAGGTCCAACCCTCCACGCGCTGGGATCGCCTGTGGCGTCGTCCCGCCTTGCAGGTGGAGGAACTTGCACGGGATCGTGAGGAGCTGTTGGGCTTGTATCAACAGCACGGGCACATGGAAGCGGAGGTGAGGGGAGCGGAGTTGGAATGGGTGCCCCGGCTCGACGGCTTCCGAATTACGTGGCCGATTCTGCGTGAGGGCCCCGTTTATTCCACAGGCTATGTTCGTTTTGATGCCGATCATCTGCCGTCGCCCGACGACCTTGAAGCGCTCATCCCGTTGCGGGCCGGCACGCCTTTCAACCCACAAGCCGTCCGTATCGGTGCGGAACGGTTGCAGCGGTACTTGTACCTGCAGGGACATGCCTTTGCCGAAGTGGCGTACGACGTGGAATTAGACGCCGCCGAAGCCCGGGCGGATGTGCTGTTCCGGGTTGAGGCGGGTGTCGAACAGACCGTTCGAGGCCTCACCATTCAAGGCCATGACCGCACGCGGGAACGGATTATCCGGCGGGAATTGGCGCTGGCTCCCGGTGATGTATTCGACCCGGTATCCCTGGAATGGACGCAGGCGCGTTTAACCGCGCTGCCGATGTTTGCGGAAGCGGCGGTGTACTATCACGGCACCCGCGATGAGCACGATCTGGACATCGTGGTGGATGTGGAAGAACGCCGTACGGGTCGGGTTGAAGCGGGGTTCATCTACGGAGAAGTGGAAGGCGGGGCCTTTCAACTGAACGTGAGCGAGCACAATCTGGCTTTGACACCTCCCTTTCGCGGCGCCGCGCTGGTGGGTCAGCTCGGGTTGACCGCCGGTCCCAGGATCAGGCGGTTCGATCTGCGCCTTTTGAATCCACGTATGGGATACAGTGAATTCAGCCTGGATGGCTCGGCATTCTATGAGGACAACGAGTTTGCCAGCACTCTGTACAATCAGCGAAGCATGGGCGGCACGGTGTTATTGGGACATCCCATAGGCATGTACCAGCTATTGAGTTCCGGCTTTGCGGCCAATGTATATGAGATTTATGATATTGAACCTGTTCTGGCGGAACAGCTTGATCCAGACGAGAACGATTTTCGTCTTGTTTCCTGGGTGCTGGCCTGGAGTCTTGACCGCCGGGATCGTGACTTCCGGCCCACCCGCGGTTTTCGCCTTAGCAGCGACCTTCGCATCGGAAACGAGTTGCTGGGCGGGGACACGGACGTGATGCAATGGACAACGGAGGGCGTGGGGTTTCTGAACCCGTGGGGTGATCACGTCATCAGTTTGCGTGCCAACTGGCGCTCCGTGGACGCTTACGGGGTCACCGAGGACGTTCCCATACCCTTGCGTCTGCTGCTTGGCGGCGCACACAATCTACGCGGTTTTGATTATCGTTCGGTCGGCCCACGCGATGATGAAGATCGTCTGATGGGAGGGGGGAGCGCATGGTGGGCGAGTCTGGAATACCTTTTTCCCCTCGGGCAACGATTTGATCTGGCGGCCTATGTTGACACGGGCGACGTGGCCGAAGACGCCTTCCGTTTATCCGGTGACGGCCCGGTCGCCAACTGGGGATTGGGTATACTGGTGCGTGCCGATAATTTCCCGGTACGTTTTGATATCGCCTTTCCCATCACCATCCATCCCGACGACCTCGTCAACGAGGTAGGGCATCCACGAATCTCCTTTTCCGCCGGATACCGTTACTGATAACGTGAGAAAGTGCTATGAAGATTTCAAATCATGTATACGCTTCGGACCGTAACGTGACGCCTCTACGAGCGGGACGGGTGCGCCGGGAAACGCACGGGTTCCGTCCGGCGCTGCGCATGCCGCGTTGGGCAGTACGAGCCCTGTTGTGCGGCTTGCCGGGGCTGATGGCCACGCTGTGGTGCACTGGATGCGCCACTCCGTCCGGTCCTGACGAATCGAAGGAACGGCAATTGGAATTCATTCTGGAAACGGAGCCGTCCGGCGTCGATGTGTACGTACCGGGCGAAAACGATCAGCCATGGACCAAGCTGGGCACCACGCCGTTGTCATTTCCGCTGACGTTTGAACGCGTGCAGGCCGGCTGGCGACCTCAAACGCCGGCCGGCACGCCGCTTATGTTTGACGAAGTGGACGACGAATCTCTAGTCCACATTCCGAATCTGGGACTGTATCATCCGGATTACGAGCCCCAGAATTTCACGCATAGTTGGCGTTTCCCTGTAGACTTAAGACGAGACGGAAGCCCCGTTGAGCGTCAAAAGCGAGTATCCGTGCATATGGAACGTCCGGTAATGCCCCAGCATCGCATAGATATCACCCTGCAATCCCCGGCGCCCGACACTCGGCTGCATGCGGTGGCCGAGGACGGTACCGTGGGTCGATTGGTCGGCATGCTGCCCTTGTCGTTCGAGGTAGGGTTTGCCCCCGTGCGCTCTAGTGAAGGAGAACCGGTTCAATGGTTACGCTGGAACATCCCGGACTACAACGATATGTGGGAACATACCGACGAAGGGGATCTTCTGTTCAGTGGTTATGTGGTACGGGAAGGCTATGAACCGTTGGGTATTTGGCAACGGAGAATCGCCAGGGCGAGCAGTGAGCGCGGTACGTCGCAAGCTGTTACCATTCCCCTCCAGGCTCTCAGGCCGGCGCAGCCGGAGGCGCACTTCACACTGAAGGTGGATTCCCTGCCCACCGGAGCTGCAGTATACCCATTGCGTGACGACGGCGCACTTGGCCGCAAGCTTGGAGAAACGCCGTTTACACTGTCCATCGGGCTGGGCCAGGAATTGGCGGAGCCGGAACCGGGAGCATTCATTCACCATGACTGGCTGATTTGGCCGGAAGCGGATATTGTACGGTGGGCTACGCAGCCGGATGGCTCGGCGGTATTTTACCTGTATTGCGCATTGTACCAGGAAGATTATGCCGTTGAGAACGTAACGCTGCCTATATTCAATCTCGAGCCCGGCCAGCCATGGCCTACTGAAGCCGAGCTAAATATTCCATTGCTTACACATGAACAGCAGGCGGTGCGCGATGCCCGGGAAATTCGCCAGGCACCTCCGAACGAAGAGGGCTACATGCAGAGAAACCCCCTTCATTCAGAACATAATGAGCCCTCCGGATTCGTGTGGCAAACGCCTGATACAACGCCAGAGGATAAGGGAGAAGCTGGTGAGGAAAAAGCAGGCAGGGATGCGCCTTAGATCCTTGGTTCAATAAAGGCCGGGAAAAGCGGTAGAAAAACCAGGGTGAAAAAATATTCCTGTCTGTAATGTTTTCATATCTTTAGCCACAGGCAAAATGCCTGTGGCTCCTGCAGATTGATCCGTAATGCTTGATTTTCAGGCGAACGACGACCGTGATGACAACGGTGTACGATTTCGATGCTTCCCCTCGTCGTCCGTAGTCGTCGACCGATATCATTATCTTGATCCATGGACTGAGCTCGTTCCACGTTGAAATTTTCATACGATTCACGAACCAAAGCAATTTTCACAACAGGTAGTCACTATATCTCTGTCGCTTCCCACATTATATGACGGTGCGCGTTGACAGCTCATCAAGTGTGGATATACTGTTTCCAAGGAAGGAGCCGGAAAGAAGCATGGCTGAAATACTCACCTATATTGCGGCAGTTGTCATAGTGGTGGCAGTGTGCATCCTTGCCATGTCCGTCGGATTGATATTCCGCAACAGGGGGTTCACTTCCTGCGGATGCGCCAGCATCACCTTTCGGGGTGAAAAGATTCGTTGTCCAGGATGCCCCGAGAAGGACGATGATATTGACGACCCGCTTAAGACCGGGAGCGGAAAATCACCCGTCGGCCGTTCGGGCTGACTACGCTTGCTTCATATCCAATAAACCTCCATTTTCAGGTGATAGTATTGCCCTGTTCATGTTGTTCTGTTCAACCACCGATTAATATTCCTGGATATATCCGAGAACTGCCGACCATGATGTCCAAAACGGTTTCATGCATGAATCTTTTACATGGCTGGGTTTTCCATAGATGGGATTTACACTGGTTTTTCTTTTCCATGAACAGAAAACTGGATAAAAGCCTTCCAAGATCTTTTCCCCTAAGGGATATGGCAGATGAATAAACTTACGGAGTAATCGTCTAATTCATGAACAAAGAGGCACCCGGCAATGATGTGGGATTCCTCGTGGACCGGGCCAGAAACGGCGACGAGGAGGCTTTCGGGGAATTGATGCGCATGTACCACCAGCGTGTCTACAGCCTGATATTCGGCATGGTACATAATGCCGAGGACGCAAAGGACCTGTCCCAGCAGGCATGGATAAAGGTATGGACGAAGCTGGATTCGTTCAAGGGGAGATCGGGTTTCTACACATGGGTGTACAGGATAGCGGTTTTTGCGAGCTTGGATTTTATCCGGAGCCGGTCGCGCAAAAAGGAGACAGAATGGCTGGAAGATGTTGAGCCGGAGCGGGACTTGGATGCTCATGTTCCAGCTGGCATGACCGACGGCCCGGACAGGAAACTTCATCATTCCGAGATTCGCGAAGTCTTTGAACGTGCGCTTGAGAGCCTGACGCCGGAGCACAAGGCCATTTTAATACTCAGGGATGTTGACGAATTGTCATATGATGAAATTGCCAAAGTGATGAAATGCCGGAAGGGAACGGTTATGTCCCGAATATTTTATGCCAGAAAAAATATCCGTAAGAGCATGGGAGAACTGCTATGAACCGGCGGAAAGCCGAACGTTGGATAAGCATGGATGTTGACGGGGAGCTTTCTTCACGGCGCCGGTCTCGCCTTGCAGGATGGCTTGAGAGGCACCCCGACATGAAGGACCTGCAGGATGCCTGGTTGCTTCAAAAAAAGATCCTGCATGAGTACATACCCGAGCCTGTTCAAACACCGGAGGCCGCCTGGCAGAATATCCGTCGGATGATCCGGGCTGAATCTGCCGGAAGAGACATGGTGAACAACGATATGTCCGGGTATCGATTCAAATTCGCATCAGCAATGGCTGTTGCCTTGCTGATGATACTGGCCGGAATATTTTTCCTTCAATCATGGGCGCTTGAAGATTTGGACATGATAGCGCATATGGACCGAACTGAAGTGGAATGGGTGGAGAGCGACCTTCCAGACGCCATGTCCATGGTTTACGAGGACGCGGACACCGGCTTGACGGTTATCTGGGTTTTGACTGCTGAAAACGGCAAGGAGGAACCTGATGCGGGTTGATTTAAATTACATCAAGTCTCATCGTTGCATTGAAAATCCGTTCCTTCCGCATTTTTTGTTTTTCAGATTGATATTGCCGCTGTGTTTGATGTGTGCGGCGGGAGCGGCTTCAGCCTATGGACAGCCTGCCTCTGTAGAAGCCATGCTGATACATGCATCCGACCGTCCGGCGCCTTTGGATATAAGAATGGAAAAGGTCGAATACCGCCTCCGACGCATCTTCGGCTTCGAGCATTACCGTTTCATGGGAAAGACCTCTGCAATCATCCATCCTCCGGCGCAGGTAAGACTTGAAATTCATGAAGATTATGTCCTGCACATTAATGCAACCAGCTCAAACGACCGGGTCAGGGCGCAAGTGCGCTGGATGCAGGATAGGGAGTCATTGCTCAGCACATCCGTTGCGCAGCGCCGTGGAATCCCCGTGATCCTTGGAGGGCCGCCTCATGAAGGCGGAACGCTTATTCTGATCCTTACATTCAAGTAGCAGTCCCTGTTGAAGGGCATATCGTGATGGGGATCGCATTTTAGCCAGTGAATATACCTGGGCCGTATACGATTCAGGAAGCATAACCCTTCGTTAATCCTCAACTGCGGGGTTGCGATGGTGCATGCAGCCCGGCTTTCTATCTTTTCCAGAAGCTCGGAAGCAACATGACCAGGACCGTATACAGCTCGAGCCTTCCCAGAAGCATGTAAAGAGACAGCAGAAGCTTGCCTGCCGATGGAATGTCAGCGTAGTTTTCGATTGCCCCAACTGCGCCGAAACCCGGGCCTATGTTTGAAAGCATTGCAATGACAGAGGATCCGGCCGTTTTTAGATCCGGCGTGAAAGGTGTCATCAACAGTGTGCCTATGGCCCACAAGAAAACAAATATCACGAAGAACGATGTGATATTTGATATGACAACCTGCTCTATGGTCCGTCGTCCTACTTTCACTTGGACGATGGCATTTGGACGCATGTACAGACGCAATTCACGAATTGCCTTCTTGCCCAATATGTACATTCTAATTGCCTTCAATCCTCCTGAAGTAGATCCGGCGCAGCCGCCCATGATCATCATGATAAGCAGAAGAAAACGTGAGGATGCAGGCCATGCGTCGTAGTTGCCTGTCACGAAACCTGACGTGGTGAGAATCGTTGTGCAGTGAAAGAATCCATCTCGCAAGGCATCAGTCGGCGACTCATACCCTCCATTTAAAAGGGTGAAAAAAAGTATTACACATCCCGTAATCCAGAAACCCAGAAAAAAACGGCACTCCGAATCCCGGAAATAGGTGAGGGGCCTGCCGGTCAATGCGCGGTAGTGCAAAGCAAAACCAAGGCTGCCAAGCAGCATGAACCCTATCATTACCGCTTCGATCGGGAAACTGTTGAAGGCTGCAATGCTGTCTGTACGGGTGGAGAAGCCGCCTGTGGCCACCACGGTCAAACCGTGGCAGACTGCATCGAACCAATTCATGCCTGCCATTCGCAAACACAATGCGCACAGCACGGTAAGAAAAAGATATACTCCCCACAGCAATTTGGCTGTTTCGGTAATGCGCGGCGTCAATCGGTCTTTTGACGGCCCGGTTATTTCAGCGCGATACAACTGCATTCCGCCAACACCGAGAAATGGAAGGATGGCCACGCAAAGGACAAGAATTCCCAGGCCTCCGATCCACTGAGTGAGTGAACGCCAGAAGAGAATGCCGTTAGGCAGTCCCTCTATAACAGATATTGCTGTTGCTCCTGTAGCTGTTACACCCGACATTGATTCAAAGAACGCGGACACGGGATCCGCAATCGATCCGGTCCAGACATACGGCATAGCCCCGGCGACAGCCATCAAAAGCCACCCGAAAGTGACTATGCCGAATCCGTCCCTTCGAGTGAGGTTGACCGGGCCCCTGGTAAGAATGGCAAGAATCAGCCCGGTGGTAAAGACTGCGCCTGCGGAATAAAACATGCCGCGCTGCACATCCGATGAGTCCCCATGGTAAATCCCTATGATTCCGCTGATCAGCATGCCAAGGGCCATGACTATAAGCAGATAGGAAATAAGATGAAATACTGGTCGGAAATTCACGGCTACCGGCCCTTGTCGCTGTCTTGCAATTGTTCAAGAACCTTGGTCGTTGTGTCGGGCATGGCGTAAAGCACGATGTGATCGCCGTTCTTCAGGTCAAGGTCTCCGGAAGCTATCTTGAGTTCTCCATTCCGGAGAACGGCAACAATCATTGATCCATTCGGAAGCGTGATGTCCCTTACGGACTTATCGTTCCACAAGGAATGGTCAGGCAGTCGGATTTCAAACAACTCTCCCGGCAGGCTGTAGAGTGAGGAGGCCGCTTCGACATAAGCCCCGCGAACGTAGCGCAGAATGGTGTTGATCATGGATGTATAGGGATTAACAGCGCGATCCAGCAGGCTCAGGCTGGTTATGATTGGTGCGTATTCCGTTTTGATGACTTGGGCTGCCGTGAATCGTGCTCCTTTCTTTTCGGCCATGAGGCAGCATATGATGTTGTTTTCATCATCTTCCGTGGCCGCGATGAACGCGGTGTTTCCCGTAATGCCGGCCTCATCCAGTGATTCGGTGTCCAGGGGATTACCCTTGATTACCAGTGTACGGTCCAGATTGTCCGCGCAAAAATGCGCTCTGGATATATCTGGCTCGAGGAGGACGATTTCTCCGCGTATTGATTCCAGAAGTCTTGCGAGATGAAAACCAAGATCCCCGCCGCCAGCGATAATTATGCGGTCGAAATGCTTCTGTTCCGGATAAGCCCACTCGAGAAACTCGCTGATCGACTCGGGGCTTCCAAGAAGGTATACATCGTCTCCTATCTGGAACTGGGAGTTCCCT
Organism: Kiritimatiellia bacterium; assembly: GCA_007130845.1. Lineage (GTDB taxonomy): Bacteria > Verrucomicrobiota > Kiritimatiellia > SLAD01 > SLAD01 > SLRP01. Next base: position 9,372 of record SLRP01000078.1, read on the forward strand.
CCGGGAATTTCAAGTTTTAATCCACGCATCTGAGCTATGAATTTTATATTGCCGATGAGATCCTTCCTTGGGAAATCCTTGAGCGTTGACATGACAAGTGGACTGTCTATATCCACTTTTATTCCCACCGCAATCGCTTGCTCATTCAGTACATCGACAACTTCCAG
>SLRP01000134.1 GCA_007130845.1 Kiritimatiellia bacterium
CGAATTCGATCCCCTGTCCTATCCGGTTGGGACCACCGCCAAGGATCATGACCTTCCTGCCTTTTCTGGGTTTGACTTTGTCCGGCCCGTTTTATGTCGAATAGTAATAAGCGGCGCCCTCAACACCGCTGACTGGAACAGCGTCCCAGCATTCGACCACGCCAATACGAGATCTGTGTTCCCTAATCTCCTTTTCCGTAATTCCAAGCAATTCCGACAGGTATTTATCCGCAAATCCATCCTGCTTGGTCTTGCGAAGAAGTTCATCCGGAAGAGGAGCTCCCTTGTGCTTCAGGAGCTCCTCTTCCAGTTCAACAAGTTCATTCATCTGGTTCAGAAACCAGGGATTAATCCGCGTCCTTTCCTGCAGTGCCTCCACCGAAGCCCCTTTGCGCATGGCCTCATACATGATCCATTGGCGCTCACTCGTCGCGTCATTCAGCATCTCCATCAATTCGGGAAGCCGCTTTTGGTTGAACTCACCTGCGAAACCAAGCCCGTACCGTCCGTTTTCAAGGGAACGCAGGGCCTTTTGGAAAGCCTCCTTATATGTTTTACCAATGCTCATTACCTCGCCTACAGCCCGCATCTGCGTCCCAAGCCGGTCTTCCACCCCTCTGAATTTTTCAAATGCCCATCTCGCGAACTTGACGACAACATAATCCGCAGACGGGGTGTATTTATCGAGGGAGCCGTCGCGCCAATACGGGATCTCATCAAGTGTCAAGCCAGCCGCAAGCTTTGCTGAAATCAGCGCGATGGGAAATCCTGTAGCCTTCGAGGCCAGGGCTGACGACCGTGAAGTCCTCGGGTTTATTTCGATGATGACGATTCGGCCACTCTCAGGGTCGTGAGCGAATTGCACATTCGTCCCTCCTATTACGCCTATCTCCCTGACAATCCGGTAGGCATATTCCCGCAGTCTGTCCTGGACATCCCTGGAAACTGTGAGCATGGGCGCGACGCAGAACGAGTCCCCGGTATGCACTCCCATTGGGTCGACGTTTTCGATAAAGCATACCGTGACAAGATTGTCATTGGCGTCCCTGACAATTTCCAGCTCCAGTTCCTCCCAGCCAAGGACGGATTCCTCGATAAGTACCTGCCCTATCATGCTCGCGGCTATGCCGCGGGCCGTCACAGTGCGAAGTTCCTCGACGTTGTATACCAGTCCTCCTCCGGTTCCGCCCATGGTATAGGCAGGTCTTACCACCACGGGATAACCCAATTTCGCAGCGACATTTTCCGCCTCTTCAACCGTGTACGCCAGCTCGCTTTCCGGCATTTCAATTCCGATCTTCTTCATGGTTTCCTTGAAAGCCAGTCGATCCTCGCCGCGTTCAATGGCATCGATATCCACCCCTATTATCTTAACTCCGTATTTCTCAAGTATCCCTGATTTATCAAGCTCTGACGCCAGATTCAGCGCGGACTGCCCCCCAAGATTGGGCAGCAGGGCATCTGGTTTTTCCCTGGCTATGATTTCCTCCATGCGTGCCACGTTAAGAGGCTCTATATAAGTGATATCTGCTGTTCCCGGGTCGGTCATGATCGTTGCCGGATTGGAGTTTACCAGCACGATTTCGTATCCAAGGGATCGAAGGGCCTTGCACGCCTGAGTTCCGGAATAGTCGAACTCACAGGCCTGTCCGATGATAATCGGACCCGAACCTATAATCATTACTTTGTGAATGTTGTCCGACTTGGGCATGCTTTGGTCTCCTCTAAGTTATTTGATGGATTCCTGGTCCCTAAATGTATTCCACTGTGGCCGGCGGTTTGGGCGTAAGGTCATAAAGGCATCTGCTGACCCCGGGGATTTCAACGATGCGGCTGCATATGCGGTTCAGCTTCTCCCAGGAGAGTTCCGTAGCTGTGGCAGTTCGGGCGTCCACGCTTTCTATGCAGCGCACGACGATTATCTGACCATACTCGCGTTTCCCGTCGCGCATGCCTGTAGCCCGGTCGCTTAATAGCGCCGCAAGGTACTGAAACGCCCCGCTGTCGCGCAATTCCTCTTCAACTATGGCGGTCGCCTTTCTTACCGTCTCCAACCGATCCCCGGTAACCTCCCCAACTATCCTGGCCGCAAGGGCCGGTCCAGGAAATGGAATTCTGCGAATCAATTCATCGGGCATGTCCAGTGCGACGGCAACGGAGCGTACTCCATCCTTGCGAAGGGTTTTCAAGGGTTCAAATACCCGGTAACCATATTCCTTTTCCGGATCAATGCCGAGCTGGCTAAGTATATTATGCTGGCGCTTTATACCCGCTACGGTTTCCTCGATATCGGTGAGTATTGTGCCGTGAATAAGAACCTTGGCTCCGCTATCTCTCACCAGCTTTCCAAAAACGTTTTCATAGAAGGTCCGGGTAATCGCATGGCGTTTCTTCTCCGGATCCATCAGGCCCTTGAGTGCGCCGAGAAATTCTGAACGGGCATCTACAACTTCGACCGGAATACCCATTCTCTCAAACAATTCAACAACCAGTTCCGGCTCACCCTCGCGCATCAACGCGTTATCCACGAAAACAGTCTTCAACTGACTGCCGAGAGCACGATGCGCCAGTACGGTGCATACCGCGCTGTCGACACCTCCGCTTAGGGCATTTATCGCCGTTTCCTTTCCAACAAGGCGCTTCAACTCCGCAGTCTGTTCCTCTATGAATTTTTGAACGTCCATATTCGTTCTCCGTCATTTCGCATTACAGTGTTTCATTGGCCACAGGATAGCCTTGCAGGCTGGAGAACTGTTTCTACTTGAATCAGCCCTGCAGAGCAAGCAAGACTGATTCCATAATACTTCTTATGGACATACCCTGCGGGGATTCAGCCGTATGTTATCAAGTTAATTGCGGCCACTTCATCAAGGCTGCCCCTCCAGCCGTTCAAACCCTGCAATCAGTTATTTTGTAAACATGATATCTCGGTGTCCAAAGCGGAAAACAACGCCCGAATGTCCGGATTTTCGAATTTATCGGGCATTTTCAAATTGATGATTTCAAGCTTGCCGGAACGATCAACTCCGCTATGATCGGCAAAGGTCGGGTAGCGCCTATTGTAATAGTGAAACGTGGCGGAGACAGCGGATTATTTCAAGAGGTTCTTCCCTTAACAAACCCATTTAAATGGTGCAGGTGCGATGCCAACCCGCTTCTTGATAGTTGACGACCTTGAAGAAAATCGAAAACTGTTGGGCGAGCTTATCCGCCGCCGCTTCAAGAATACTGTAATCGATGAAGCCGACTCCGGATCAGTCGCTTTACGGCGTATCCAAACCCATCCCCCTGATATCCTGGTTCTCGACGTGCTAATGCCGGATATGGACGGATTCGAGGTATGCAATAGGATTAAATCGGATCCCAACACCAGCTCAATACTTGTAATGATGGTGTCTGCGTACATGACCAATGCCAGCTCGCGTATCAGCGGCCTGGAAAGCGGCGCTGACAGCTATATCTGCAAACCTTTCGAAAACGATGAATTCCTTGCGCAATTGACCGCTCTGAAACGCATTCTTCACACTGAAAAAACCCTATCCAGAGAGCAGAATCGTCTCAAGGCGGAGCTCAATGCGCGCAAGCTCATAGAAAAACAGCTTGAATCCGCAAAGCTTGCCGCCGAATCCGCAGCGCGTGCAAAAAGCGAATTCCTGGCGCATATGAGCCATGAAATCCGAACGCCCATGAACGCAGTCATAGGGATGACCGAGATCCTTATGAATACGCCGTTGACACCTGAACAGCAGGAATATGTACGCACCATCCATACGTCCGGGGAAACCCTGTTGATGGTCATAAACGACATCCTTGATCAGACAAAAATCGACTCCGGAAAACTGACTCTGGAGGAGCGGCCTTTCCGCCTGGATGACATTCTGGATGATGCCTTTAGCATGGTAAAAAACCAGGCCGACTACAAGGGTCTGCGGCTGGTATCGAACATTGCCGACGGAGTTCCCCTGAACGTCATCGGCGATTCCATCCGTTTCAAACAAATCGTTTCGAATCTGCTCAGTAACGCTGTAAAATTCACGGAATCCGGCGAAATACAGGTCAACGTGTCCGGATGCCGGATGGATCGAAGCGAATTCGAAATTCAGCTGTCCGTAAGAGATACGGGCATCGGCATTCCGGCAGACCGGATGAGCCGTCTTTTCCAGCCTTTCTCACAAGTTGATGACTCGACTTCCCGGAAATTCGGAGGAACAGGACTGGGTCTGGTGATATGCAAGCGTCTTTGCGAAATTATGGGAGGAAGCATCCGGGTAGAAAGCGAGGAAGGCCGGGGATCTGTTTTCCACGTACGCGTGCGGCTGCGTTACGAAAAGGAAAGGCAGCCGTCCAATGAGGTTGCAGATCAGGAATCGCCGATGGCTGGCAGTAAAGTGATGATACTTGACGATAACGAGGTAAACCGGCGCCTGCTTGCACGGCAGATGGAATCATGGGGCATGACCACGGTAGAGGTATCTTCTCCTGACAAGGCTGTTGACATGCTCCGAGACGGATACATTCCCGACCTCGCGCTTGTCGACATGCGAATGCCGGGACTGGATGGAATAGAATTCGCAAGGCTTGTGCGTGAAAAGAAAGAGCTCAGGAAACTTCCGCTCGTTTTACTGAGTTCTGCTGACCTTTCCCAGTCCGAACAGAATATTGCCGCTGTTGAAGCGGGGATAGGTCAATTGTTTTCAGCCAGACTGCATAAACCGGTGGAATCCTCCGCCTTGTTCGACGTGATCATTTCCATCCTGCGCAGAAAGCCCGACACAACCGCCGAACCTGCCGACCCGGTGGAAGCAGGATCACTGCGGGTACTCGTTGCCGAAGATAATCAGGTCAATCGGAAGGTGGCTGAATACATGCTGAGGCGGCTGGGTTGCACATGCGATTTTGCCGAGGACGGACGCGCAGCAGTTGCAGCGGCACGAAACAATTTATATGATCTCATTCTCATGGATGTGCAGATGCCCCATATGGACGGAATCGAAGCAATGCAGGCCATTCGCAATGAGTGCGCCGGCGGACAAACACCTTTCTTTGTGGCATTGACCGCCCATGCCATGCAAGGCGACCGCGAAAAATATCTGGCCGCAGGCATGGACGACTACATAAGCAAACCTGTGCGTGAAAAGGAGCTCTCCAGGGTAATTGAGAAATGCGCTGCCATGACAAAGGAAAAAGTGGGCGATGAATAGCAAGGTTCTGATCATCGATGATGAGGAATCCATCCGCAGTGTGCTTATACGCGCAATATCCTCTCTTGGATATGACGTAAAGGCGGCGGCTGACGGCCATACGGGAATTTCATTATGCAATGAATGGAATCCGGATATAATTCTGACTGACATTTTCATGCCTGAACAGGACGGACTGGAAATAATTCGTTCCCTCAGGAAGACCCTTCCGGGAGTGCCAATAATCGCAATGTCGGGGGGAGGAAACATGGGGCATCTTGACGTGCTGAGAACGGCGCGTGCGATGGGAGCCGTCAATAACCTGTCTAAGCCTTTTGAGATATCCGACCTGAAGGATGCCCTGGAGTCAGCCGCTGAAACAGACAGGAAATAGTTACACTCAGTTCACCGGCGCCATGCATGTATTACGGAAAGGATTTCCGGGCCCGACGATGTATCGGACAATGCGACTGCTCTGTTATCGATGATCTTTTCGCTGAATGCCTCCGTATCCTTTTCCGGCAGAAGAAATATGACCCTGAGCCCGGATCCGCTTTCGGTGTCCCGTATGCCCTGCAATGCCTTGCGTGCAGCGGATACACGCCTAGTGTTCCACACCGCCAACGGGACGGCATTCTCTCCTATAATATCCAAAGCAGAATCCTCTCTCGCTGCCGCCAGCGGAAGAAGTCCCGGCCTATTGCATGTTTCATATAGACTGCGCCTGATATCAGGGCTTTCGGATAGTATCAATATCAACTCAGGCGAAGCAGGCCCCTCATCCAGGCGCTTCAGCCACTGTTCCGTCATTGGCAGTGCAAGGTTAAGGGTCTGAAGCGAGGAAAACGACAGAATATCTGAACATGCATAAAGATGCTCAAAAAGCTGTTCGACCGCCTCTCCGAATTGAAAGGCTGGAGACAGCGGATTGGATTGCTTGAGATTCCGAAGATCTTCCTGGAAAAAACGGTACAGATCCAAAAGCGCTTCCCGCTGTCTTTCCAGGTCATCAGCCGATTCAAGACGATTCATCAGCTCGGGCAATGTCTCCTCAGAGCCTGATAACTGGTCATCACTTATTTCCGCCGGCACGGACGCTACTACATCCTGATCTTCCGACTCAGACAGGACTGAAAGGATTTCATCAATAACCTTCTTTGGCTTGTTGTCATACTTAATAAGGAAGCGGGTCGGGCGCAATACGTTTACCTTATCAATAATGTCTCTGGCGCACGCGTTTGAAAGGACAATGACTGGAAGATCAGGCGCGGTTGATTGTTCGCGGATATATTTCAATACTGCCGTGCCGTCCATGCGGGGCATGTTAAGGTCCAGGACAAGAAGGTCGGGCGGCTTCTCATGGATTCTCTTAATGGCGTCCTCTCCATTCTGCACAGTATCAACACGATGCCCTGATCTGATTAATTTATCCCGGTAGAGAGAGATTATAAACGGATCGTCATCGGCCAGCAAAATGGATGCCTGCCGCGTTGGGGAGCTCATTTGGGGTGCCCCTCAGATGAATCTGAAAACAGATCGTTGCATTCGGCTTCCGCCTGCCGCAGAAGTTCGTCAGCCTGGTTCACGCGATCAGTCAGCAAATCAAAAGACTCCGTATGAGCGTTCTCCTCCAACGCGCGAAAATGCTCGCTTATTTCGTAAAGGCCGCATGTGGACGTGGCCCCTGCCAACTGATGCGCGGCCTCTTCAAGGGCTTTGCGGTCCGAACCCTGCAGACCGGCATGAAGTTTGAGCACCTGATCGCGCGTCGAGTCGAACAGCATACCAATCACGTTTTTCGCTTCAGAAATATCGCCTCCGACAATTTCAAGCACCGTATCCCTGTCTATCAAGGCCAAAGCAGATCTCCCTGCGAAATTGAAGAAGATAATTCCATATGGTCACTGTGAAGTTGAACATTAAAAGGAATGAAAGGTCCAGCAGAATCAACGGGCAGATCCATCAGGATTTCACATCCCTGTCCCTGAAAGACTCCTGAACACGCTCCTGGAAGGAATTAACCCTGTTTTTGGATTCATCCATGCTGATATTCAGAACCAGCGCAATCTCCTCCGGCGACAAGCCCTCAACTGCATGCAATTCGAAAATAATCTGCTCGTCGTAAGGCCATCCATGAGACTCGGACTCAAGCCAGGCCAGCAGGTCTTTTATCTCAACTTCCTCTTCCGGATTTTTCGACCGCAGATCGGGTATCAATGATTCCAAGTTGATGTCTTCGGAATCGAACTCTGCGCCTATGAAGCTCAAGGGGTTTTCCGGATCGAATTCACCTGAATCACGGCTTTTTCCGGCGTGATCAAGTGTTTCACCCAGAGGTATATGTCCATCATGCTTGCTACGGTATTCCCTTGCGAACTCCTTTAATTTCCTGTCGCACAGAACGAAGAGCCATACATAGTGATTTACATTTCCGGGTTTGCTGTCGGGTTCGGCCAGTACCCGCTCAACTACTGCATCAAGTATATCCTCCGCTTCGAGTTCGCCGAGAGGAATGTCACGTGCGCGTTCAGACAGCGCAATCCGCCGTCTCACATGCCTGAGAAGTCTCGCGTAGTGTCGATTTATGAAATCTGCGTTCACATCCCGCTCCATTCAGCAACCCCCACTTGCTACCGGAAAATATAATGCATTTTATTCCGGATCTCAACACAAACAGAATATGTGCTCGCGGGCATAATCGTTACGTGCCCGGACACTGCTGCTCATAATCCCATTGCTATGCGGTAGATCCAGTTGGCCGTAATGAGAATACCGAGTGCGATTACAATCCAGCGAGTCTTGATGCATCGAATCCATAGGCCGCTGTGCAGCTTCATCCCGGAAAACAGAGCCGCAGCATTCCAAACGAAGACTGCAGCCATTAGAGCGTACATGACGATTGCGAGCGGGGCAGAGTACACGGCAAAATAGAATTCACCGCTTGATATGGCGGAAAAAGCGCGAGTAAGACCGCAGAACATGCATGAAAGCCCCGTCCATACGTTGAATGAACAAGAAGGCAAAGGGACATTCGCATTCGGCAGAAAGAACGTCGCAAGCCATAAGCCACCTGCTGCCACGACAAACGGGCCGTGCAGCGCAATAACCTCGCGATAAGATCCCGGCCTGACGGCTCGGACTATCAGACCATCTTTCGACTCCGAGATACGTGCCGCCGATTCTCCGCAGCCATTAGCCGCATTCGTCACGTCAATCGTGCCTGGGCTCATCCTGTGGCGGCGGCGGCGGAGGATTGTCTTCGCCGATATCATGCTGTTCTTCCGTCATAGGTTCCAGGACAGCACCTTCCGTCCCGGCAAAAGCCTCCCTGTACGCAACCGATATAATGCATACGTATATGGGAAACGTCAGGATCACTCCGATACCGCACAGAATAATGCCGATTCCGCCAATGATATATGACACGACAAATAATCCAAGAAATGGAAAGAAATTGGTCTTCACTTTCTCGAAGCTTGTCATGGAAGCCGTCCAGAACTCCATTTTCTTATCAGCTATCAGGAACAGGCCGAACATCAGAAACGTGCCGCCCGCCAGAACGAGTAACAAACCCAAAAACGGAATCATGGATAAGACAAAGAAGACTATGCCCCATACCACCGCGAACAAGAAAGCCGGTATGAAGTAATTAAACCCCTGAAACACATCACCCGGAGCGGGTTTTGGCTCCGACTTATCCAGTAGTCGAAGTGTGACAAGAATGAGGCCGACCATCATCGGTCCGGCAAGAATGCCAAACGTAACACCACTGATGATTATAGCCAGAGCAGATGGAAGAATAAGGGCCCCGATATTTTGCTTGTACAAATCGAAACCGGTCTGAATCCAATTACCGAACTTCACCTCAACCTGTTCCATAAAGCCTCCTTTGATATATTGACTGAAGAGTAATGTGAACACGTGTCCGGCACATAACCCTCCTCACGCAGTGCATCGTGGCCGCAG
>SLRP01000130.1 GCA_007130845.1 Kiritimatiellia bacterium
GAGGCTTATCATGGCTATTATGTTTTCACCCCGTTCCCTGCTTCTGCGTGCATAGACAACACTTCCCATTTGGGGTGTTTGGAAGAAAGGAGGCTCTTCATTTACAAATGCCACGAATCGGAGAGTACGTGACGGTGATTTATCAGCAAAGCGCTTGGCAAGTGCTATCACGGCAGCAGCTCCGGTCCCATTGTCATTTGCCCCGGGACTCCCGAACACCGAGTCATAATGCCCGCCTATAACCACTATTTCGTCCTTCCGGTCAGAGCCCTCTATTTCCACCTCGATGTTTGCGGATGTGACGCCCCGGACAATATATTCCTGTTTCTTGATCTCAAACCCTGCTTCCTTCCACTCCTCAGTTATGAATTCAACGGATCTTTGCAGCGCTTGTGGATGGTTGACATTGCGCTCTCCTATAACCTCCGCAAGGTGACGAACTATTCGACGCAGTTCATCCCGTATAACGGCCTCATTTTCCGTCAAACTCGGAGGATCTCCTTGAAAACTATTGCCTGGCATCATGATCATGGATCTAAGGCCCCAATATAGAAGAATAAACAGTAACGCCAACCGAAAAATACGGGATCTAAAAGGCGCAAAAATTATATTTCGTGTCAAGCCCATGGCTTATCACAACAATGCTGGGTTTTCGGTATGAGGCAGTTTCCGCGGATCAGGCTGCATTTATTCGGAAATAAGCCTCAAGAGATACTGTCCGTAGCCGTTGGCCTTCATTTTCTCTCCAATTTCCTTGAGGTGGCCGGTGCTTATAAAATTCATCCGCCAGGCAACCTCTTCCAGGCATGAAATTTTAAGGCCTTGTCGCCGTTCAATAGTTTCAACAAATGATCCGGCTTCCAAAAGAGAGTCGACAGTCCCGGTATCCAGCCAGGCAAACCCGCGGCCCAATACCTGGACGAAAAGCTCATCGTTATGCATATAGGGTCTTACAGTGTCCAGAATCTCTAATTCCCCGCGCTTTGAAGGTTTAAGACCCCGTGCAATTTCCACTACGCGGCTGTCAAAGAAATACAGCCCGGTTACAGCCAGATTGGACAGCGGCTTGGAAGGCTTTTCGACAAGATCTACAGGACGTTGATCATCATCAAGCACGACGACGCCGTAACGATGCGGGTCGCTGACGGGATAAGTGAAAATGGTCGCTTTATTTGTCCGTGATGCCGCTGACTGCAGCATGGCCGAAAAATTGTGCCCGTAAAAAATATTGTCCCCAAGAATGAGGGCGACCTGGTCGTTTCCTATGAACTCGTCGCCGATTATGAATGCCTGCGGCAGGCCGCCAGGTGAAGGCTGTTCGCGATAGGATATCCGTATTCCTATGTGGCCTCCGTCACCTAGAAGCCGCTCGAATGCGGGACGATCGGCAGGCGTGGTTATAATCAGCACGTCGCGAATTCCGGCCAGCATGAGCACGGAAAGGGGGTAATAAATCATCGGTTTGTCGTATACCGGAAGCAGTTGCTTGCTGACCGCTTGCGTGATCGGATAAAGGCGGGTTCCGGCTCCTCCTGCTAGAATTATGCCTTTCATCCTCCTCCAATCAGTTCAGACCTGGTGAATAGCGAATTCAAAGTCAATCCTTCCCTGGACAGCGCCTCACTTCCCCCGGATTCCCTGTCTATTACACATAGTACCGTGTCAAGATGCGCTCCCAGTTCCCGTAAGGCCTTTGCGGAAAGTATCACCTGACCGCCTGAGGTTACAACATCCTCCACGAGAAGGACGCGGCGTTCAGCAATCTCAGCGCCTTCAGCCAGCTTTAAAGTCCCGTATTCCTTTGCCTGTTTTCGGACAAATGCAGAAGGGATGCCGGTCAGGCTGGAAAGCATGACGGCCAGTGGAATCCCCCCCAACTCCAGACCTGCAATTACTTCGGTATCACGGGGAACTGATCTTCTCAGTTCTTCTGAAACGGCTTTCAGCAGTGCCGGGTCGGATTCAAACAGGTACTTGTCAAAATATTCATTGCTTTCAACACCTGATCTCAACATGAAGTTTCCACTTAATAGACACCTGTCCTGAATTTTTCTGGCAAGATCCTTTCGGCCAATTGTCCCTGCTTCATTCATCATCTATTCCCATTCAATACTGGCGGGGGGTTTGGTTGAAATATCATATAATATCCGGTTCACACCTTCTACTTCGTTTAGAATGCGGTTGGATATAATGGTTAGTACTTCATGTGGAAGAAAAACCCAATCAGCAGTCATCGCATCCGTGCTGGTGACAGCGCGCAGAGTCACCGGATGCTCATAGGCGCGCTCGTCTCCCTTGACGCCAACGGACTTTACAGGAAGCAGGACGGCTCCTGCCTGCCAAATACGGTCGTACCACCCGGTATCCTTGAGTATGTTTATGAAAATGGCGTCCACCTCGCGTAAAAGATCAAGCTTATCACGGGTTACTTCTCCTATTACCCGGACGGCCAACCCGGGACCAGGAAACGGGTGGCGATGCAGAATATCCGAAGGAAGGCCGAGTGTCTGTCCAAGCTCGCGGACTCCGTCCTTGAACAGCTCGGACAGGGGTTCAATAATCCGCCCCTCTTTCTGAAGTTGTATAATTCGATCAACCCGGTTGTGGTGGGTTTTTATGCGTGAAGCAATTGAACCGCTTGTGGCACTTTCAATTACATCCGGATATAAGGTCCCCTGGGCAAGCAACTCCAGTTTACCGGCCTTCTCAAAAAAAGTGTCTATGAACAGATCGCCGATTATCTGCCTCTTGGTTTCGGGGTCGGTAACTCCCTTCAGTCCCTTCAAGAAGGCATCGGATGCATCGACGCAGTCTATTTCCATATCGAGACGCTTGAATTGCCCTTTGACATCTTCGACCTCATTCTTTCTCAGTAATCCGTTATCCACGAAAATGGGATGCAGGTCGGCCCCAGCCTCCTTCAATAGGGCTGCTAGAACGGTGGAATCCACGCCGCCGGAAACCGCGCACACAACGCGTTTCCCGGAAACTGTTCTCGCGATTGATTCCAACAACTCATCCTTGAACTTTTCCATGAGAAATGCTGGTTTTTCCTTAACCATCGATAAAAAATTACCAATGATAGTGCGCCCGTGTTCCGTGTGGCTGACTTCAGGATGGAACTGAATTCCATAGAAATTATCATTCCACCGAATAGCGACAGGTTGTCCTTTGAGATTATTCCCGAGGACCTCGCTTCCCTCGGGAAGGTCTGATACACTGTCGGTATGACTCATCCATATCCTGGATTCAGAGGGCATGTTTTTCATGAGTGAATTTTCATCATGTATGCGCATTATGGCCGGACCGTATTCACGGTCTCCTGTCCGGGAAACCTCTCCTCCGAATTTGCAGTTCAACAGCTGCATGCCGTAACAAATACCAAGAACAGGACAACCCAGGCTCTTCAAGAATTCAAAGTCCACATCTGGAGCGTCAGGATCAGATACCCGTCGTGGGCCGCCAGAAAGGATGATACCCGCTGGTCGGCCAACGCTGTTGAGCTGTTCCGGAAGAAATAACCGGCTGAAATAACCCAATTCACGCACCCGGCGCACAATCAGTTGTGAATACTGTGAACCGTAATCAATTACCGCAATTTGCGTCTGCAATCCAACACCGCCTTACATGGGAGTATAATTGATGGGTTCCTCGGTAATGGAGACATCGTGTGTATGACTCTCCCTGAGGCCTCCGGGGGTAACTCTAACGAATTCAGCCCGTTCCCTGAGAGATTCCAGCGTTGGGGCACCAACGTACCCCATGCCTGATCTCAGGCCTCCTGTAAGCTGGAATACCAGATCGCTGAGTGAACCCCTGTAAGGTATTCGTCCCTCTACACCTTCCGGCACGAGTTTGCCTGCGCCCTTCTGTCCGTATCTGTCCCCGGATCCATCAGCAAGCGCTCCGGCAGACCCCATTCCCCGGTATTCCTTGAATGTGCGCCCCTGCCATCGCACCATATTGCCGGGGCTTTCTTCCGTCCCGGCCATCAGGGACCCGATCATCACAACATCCGCTCCTGCGGCGAGCGCCTTGACAATATCTCCGGAATAGCGGATTCCTCCATCCGCGATAAGTGGTATGTTATTCTTCCTGCACACCTCCGAGACACGGAGAATAGAGCTGAACTGAGGAACTCCAACCCCTGCCACCACTCTTGTGGTGCATATCGACCCCGGACCGACACCTACCTTTATTGCCGATGCCCCCGCCTTGATAAGGTCAGATGCTCCTTCCGCGGTTACCACATTCCCCGCAATTACCGGCACATCCGGAAACCTCGATTTGAAAGCCTCAAGTTGATCGATAACACGTTTTGTATGTCCTGTGGCCGCATCAATAGCGAGCACGTCGCATCCGGCCTCTACAAGGGCAGTAGCTGAGTCAATTGCAGCGTCCCCGACACCTACAGCCGCCCCGGCGCGCAGATGTCCGTTTGAATCCTTGGATGCCATCTCAAATCGCTGCCTCTTTGCTATATCCGCGGCAGTCATAAGGCCGCAAAGACGATCATCATTGTCAACTATGGGGAGTTTTTCTATTCGGTGTAGCCGCAGAATGTTTTTTGCCTCTTCCTGGGTACATCCGATTTTTGCCGTGATCAGGTGATCTCTTGGTGTCATCACCTCGCTGACCTTTAGTCCATCGTCATCTATAAGCCATATATCGCGCCTTGTAACAATCCCTGCGATTACCTTGTGCTCGTCGACCACGGGAAATCCCGATAACCCTGTTTCCTCCATCTGTTCCTTCAAAAGGCCCAGTGTGGTGTCAGGTGTTACCGTTTCCGGATTTTCCACCACTATATTCTCGGCCCTCTTGACCCTCGAGACCATTTGCACCTGCTTCTTGATGGAGCAATTCCTGTGTATGATCCCGAGCCCGCCCTCTCTTGCAAGAGCAATTGCCAGGCGGTCTTCAGACACTGTATCCATGGCCGCGGATATGATGGGTATCGCCAGCCGTATATCATCCGCCAACAGTGTGGAAATATCCGCTTCCGACGGCAATACAGCACTGTGCCTGGGTACCAGCGATACATCGTCAAAGCTCAAACCTGTTGGATAATCTGCCTTCATTTCATTCATTATTGCCTCATGTTCCATATCATTTCAATAAAGCTTTCCTACAGGGCCATTTACTCACCTGCCTGCCGGATTGCTTCTGCATGAAGTTCGGCCTGTTCACGTATGCCGCTTCCCTGTTCCGGATAAAGTATGGAGCGAGACACGTTTATCAGCCATGGCGATTTTCGCCCGGTCATGCGGAGATGTCCTATATGCCCTTGCTGCGCGCCGAATCCTGGAATCAGGAGCGGAACGTCAATAAGATTCTTGAAAAGATTATCAGAGGCGTGGCTAAGACCTATAACAAGTCCGGCGGTTCCAGGATAGCCGCCGGCCCATTCGCACATTTCCTGGATAATGTTCAGAAAGGGACGTCCATCGAGAGATCTCATCATGATATCCTGAGCCCCCGAATTAGAGGTCATTCCGAGAAGATAGATACCCTTGTCACGATAATTCAGGAAGGGCTCTATCGAATCCCGGCCAAGCAGAGGGTTGATAGTGACAGCGTCCACATTCCACAGGTCAAAATACGCGTGCGCGTAAGCCTTTTGAGTTTCGGGAATATCTGATCTCTTGGCGTCCAGTATCATGGGTATGTCATCGGGGATTTCAGATATGAGTTTTTCGAGAATGGCGTATCCGGTCGGCCCCATCGATTCAAAATACGCAATATTGGGTTTGTAGGCCGCCGCGTAATCTGCCGTCTCTTCAACCACTCTCATCAGGAAGTCAGTGACGTCTCCCCTTATGCGGTTAGGCCTGGGATCAAGGCCGACGCAAAGATGTGACCCGGCCTTGTCAATTCTCGCGGACAGTTTGGCTTCAAAACCCTTTGGTTCCGAACCGCTCATTCCATGCCCCCCTTGGACGAAAACAGGGGCTCGTTCCGGCAGCCGCCGCGATCCAGCAGTATTTCAGTGCCTCGTACCATCATGTCCACGCTTCCACATAGTTCCAATCCTAGATATGGTGTATTAATGCTCTTGGATTTGATGAACGAGTTGTTCACATGGGTTCGCCCATTTGGATCGAATACTATGAAATCAGCCGTACTCCCGGTAACAATATCAGCCGGTTCAAGTTGCAGTATTCGTCTTGGCTCGGAGGCGAAACGGCGCACCAGGCAATCCCACCCAATCAACCCTTTATTGATAAGATGGGTGAACAGGGAGATCAATGCCGTATCCAAACCCGTAATTCCAAAAGGTGATGACGCGAAATCCAATTCCTTTTCGAAACGGGTATGCGGAGCATGATCCGTTGCTATAACGTCAATCAGACCTTCGTTTAATCCGTCCAGAAGCGCCTTGTTATCTTCGGGTGACCGCAGAGGGGGGTTCATTTTAAGGTGTGTGTTGTAGTCCTGTATGTCATTGTCTGAGAACAGCAGGTGATGAGGTGTTACCTCGCATGTGACACGCACGCCTTCTTCCTTGAATCTGCGTATAATGGCCAGTCCCCGCGCTGTCGATATGTGCTGAATATGTATCCGCGCATCTGCGCATTGCGCAAGTCGGAGATCCCTCTCAATGGATATTTCTTCGCTGCACGCCGGGATTCCCGGAAGTCCCAGCCGGTAAGACTGTGCCCCTTCATTCATTGCCCCGCCTCGGCTGAGTTCGGGGACTTCGCAATGACTTGCCACAATAATGTCGAAATGCCGGGAGTATTCCAGAGCCCTGCGGAAAAGATAGGGGTCCGCAACAGGGCTGCCGTCGTCCGTTATCATGACTGCGCCCTGCGTGTGCATGTCGGCCAGGTCGGCCAGGCTTTTCCCGGCGCGACCCTTTGTAATGCAGCCAGATGTAAGCACCGGAATTCCGGATCGATCACGAGCCATGGCCCTCACAAATCGTACCATCCCGCCCGAATCAATGGGAGGGTCGGTATTGGGCATGGCAAGTATCCCGCTTATGCCGCCGTTTATTGCGGCATTTGTGCCGGTCTCTATGGTTTCCTTGTCCTCCCTGCCGGGTTCGCGCAGGTGTACATGCATGTCGAACAGGCCGGGAAGTAAAATCTTATTGCTGCAATCCAGAACCTTCATGTCCGTGGAAGGCGGAATGTCGGGGCTGACGTCCCTGATAACCCCGGATTCATCCACAAGCACATCCGCTATTGCCGGCATCGGATTGTCTTGAGATGCGATATTCGCTTGCTTGAAAAGTCTCCTCATCGGCTTCATGTCTCTGCCTTCTCTTCGATGGTGGGGGAGGGTATGCCGGGTTGAAGCCAGTAAAGCACCGCCATGCGAGCGGCAATACCGTTTTCCACCTGGCGATTGATGAGTGACCGGTCATATGTCAGCACTTCATCGGTAAGTTCCACGCCGCGGTTGACCGGTCCCGGGTGCATGATGTAAATGCCTTTCCTGCTTACCAGTTCAAATCGTTCCCTGGTCATACCGAAAACCTGATGATATTCCCTCAGGCTGGGAAAAAAATGAGCCGACTGGCGTTCAAGCTGAAGCCGCAGAAGGTATATGACTTCAGGCTCCCATTCAAGAGCATGTTCAAAGCTGTTGAAGGTATGAAAATAGTCTGGGTGGCCGTGAGGGATGAGTGTAGGCGGACCGAAAATACCAACTTCCATTCCCAGTTTGTTCGCGCAAATGCTTACTGACCTGGCGACCCTGGAATGAAGTATGTCACCTGCGATAAGAATTTTTCTTCCTGAAAAATCTCCCATGGCCTCCTTTATTGTGAAGGCGTCAAGCAAAGCCTGGGTCGGATGTGCGTGGTTACCGTCCCCTGCATTTATCACGGAAGCCGGAGAGTGCTTTGCTATCTGATTGGGAATTCCGGCGGCACCGTGACGGACAACCAGATAGTCCACTTTCATGGATTGCATGGTATCCACTGTATCGAGGACCGATTCGCCCTTTACCACGCTTGATTGGGATACGGCCAGATTGGTGACATCTGCCGAGAGTCGTTTGGCGGCAATCTCAAAGGAAGCCCTTGTTCGGGTGGATGGTTCGAAAAACAGATTAAGCACTGTCTTTCCCCTGAGCGCCGGAACCTTCTTAACCGATCTGGTGAACAGCTCTTTAAAGGGCTTGGCCGTTTCAAGAAGGTGGTTGATTTCTTCCGCGGACAGAGACTCAATATCCAACAGATCCTTCCTGGAATGGACTGGTGAGGGATTTGGTTCCGTTATCATTATCTTGTCTCTCCTATTACGGTGTAGACGCCCTCTTTGCCGTCTATTTCGTCAAAACAGACGAGCACATGCTCTGCCTTTGATGTATTCATGCCGTGTCCGAGATAATCAGGGCAAATGGGAACTTCACGATTTCCCCTGTCGACCAGTACTGCCAGTTCAATCCGGGCCGGACGACCGTAATCCATGAGCTCATCCAATGCAGCTCGAATTGTGCGACCTGTGAAAAGAACGTCGTCAAAAAGTATGATATGGGACCCTTCAACACTGAAAGGCAGGTCCGACCCGCGGATTGAAGGTATGGTTCCTAGATTGTCCAGATCATCCCTGTAAAGAGCTATATCCAAGGTTCCCTGGGATATGTCGGTCCGATGGCGGCTGACGCGGTCAAACACCCTTTGTGCAAGGATCACTCCGCGTGTATGAATTCCGACAAATGCCACCGGTCGATCCGAATGTTTTTCAATTATCTCGGATGAAATACGGCGGATTTTATTGTCGATATCCTTTCTACTCAACACTTCGGTGCGCAATGGTTCTGAGTTTGTCACGGCGCATCCTTTCCTTTTTCGTTCGTCAGTGGAGTATTGCACGGCTCCGGTTCAAAGTGAAGGCTTCCTATATCCCTCCGGTATTGAACTCCCGGAAAATCAATCTTTTCAACTTCCGTGTATACGGCCCGAACGGCCTTTTCGCGTGTCATAGCACGCGCGGATACCGCCAGAACCCTTCCTCCGTTCGTTATATATGCATCACCTGTGTCGCGTCTTGTCCCGGCATGATATATCAGCGCATTGTCAACATCATCAAGTCCGCGGATAAGATCTCCGCTGGATGATGCTTCGGGATACCGCCCGGTCGCATGGACAACGCATATACTCAGTCGTCGGCAACAGACAGTAAA
>SLRP01000069.1 GCA_007130845.1 Kiritimatiellia bacterium
CTGTGGGGTATGTGTCTGTTTTCGGAAGTGATGAACCCATGGGATGTTACGCCGATATTGATCATGCAGACTGCTTTTTCGTAACCGGGTCGAATATGGCGGAATGTCATCCGGTGCTGTGGGAGAGGATTCGCGACAGGAAGAAAAGCCGTCCTGAAACATTTATCATTGTTGTAGATCCCAGGCGTACCAGGACAGTAAGACATGCCGACCTCCATCTTGCCATCAGGCCGGGCACGGACATCGCATTGTATAATGCGATGCTGAATGAAATGCTGCGCCTGGATCTGATAGATGAGGAAATGGTCAATGAATACATCGTTTTTCAGGAAGGGAGCGAGACACGGTCGTTTGAGGAGTTCAAACGGCATATAGATGCGTATTCCCCGGAGGAGGCTGCGCGGATCTGTGATGTATCCGCGGCGGCTATACGTGAGGCTGCCTACCGCTTCGGAGCTTCG
Source organism: Kiritimatiellia bacterium (assembly GCA_007130845.1). Taxonomy (GTDB): domain Bacteria; phylum Verrucomicrobiota; class Kiritimatiellia; order SLAD01; family SLAD01; genus SLRP01. The sequence continues at coordinate 462 of SLRP01000069.1, forward strand.
GGGGCGACAATGTCTTTATGGACCATGGGGTTGAATCAGCAGAGCCAGGGAACCGCTGCTAATCGTCTTGTAAATGCAATGCATCTGGTTACTGGGCATATCGGTCGGCCGGGAGCGACGCCGTTTTCATTGACCGGTCAGCCCAATGCAGGAGGTGGGGTGAGGGACACCGGATCATTGTCCCACCTGTTACCCGGCGGCAGGGTTGTCGCGAACAGGAAGCATCGCGAGGAGATGGAAGATCTGTGGCAAGTCCCGCGTGGATCTATAAGCCCAAATCCCGGGCATCATGCTGTAGGGCTGTTCGAGGCGATGGAACGGGGCGATATCAATGCATGTCTTATTCTGTGCACTAATCCCGCGCATTCACTACCCAATGCCGTGCGTTTTAGCGAGGCGATGAAGAAACCGTTTCTGGTTGTGGGGGATTCGTTTCATCCGACAAAAACCACCGAGCTTGCCGATGTCGTGCTTCCAGCCGCAATGTGGATGGAAAAGCAGGGTGTGTTCTCCCAATCGGAGCGTCGTTATCATTACGTTCCCAAGGTGGTGGACCCTCCTGGCGAAGCCCGTTCGGATCTTGAAATAATAGTAGAGCTTGCCGAACGACTGGGACACGGTGAACTGGTCAAGGCGCGTACCTACGAGGATGTCTGGGACGAATGGCGGAAAATCAGCAGAACTTCATACTATAATTTCTATGGCATTACATATGAACGCCTTAAGAAGGAGCGTGGCCTTATATGGCCTGTTCCCGATGATGAGCATGCAGGGACGTGTCGCAGGTATATTCCCGGGGAAGATCCTCTTGCAAAGGGGGATAAACGGTTCGATTTCTATGGTCGTCCGGACGGCCGGGCAGTAGTTTGGCTGCATGAACAGAAGGAGGCTTTGGAGCCCGTTACTAAAGAATATCCATTGACGCTCACTACAGGCCGCGTGCTGGAGCATTGGCATACAAAGACGATGACAGGCCGTATGAAGGATCTGAAATTCATCCATGATGATTTTCTTGAGATCAATCCGAAGGATGCTCATCGTTACGGGATAATGGACGGCGCGCGTGTCATGGTCCAAAGCCGGAGAGGATCAGTGTCCCTGGATGCCAGGGTAACCCATGTTGCGCGTCCAGGAGTGGTTTTTTCGCCATTTCACTCCATCAAGCACCTGGTTAACAACGCTACAAACGATGTGTACGATCCATTTTCCAGACAGCCTGAATTCAAATTGTGTGCTGTGCGCGTGGAGACGACAATATGATTGATGGATCGCTTGTGGATAAATCTAAGCAGAACTCTTCCCATGCCTGGAATTTCAGCGAGCGGAACGAAGTCATGATAAGGCGGGGCTCAAGCGTGATTAATCGTCTCCCATTGTCCCTGATTATTTTTTCGGTCATGTTTTTTGTTTGTTCCCCTTCAAGCTTGTTTGCTTTGGAGCCGGGAGTGTCGGCTGCGGATTTAACGCGGGACCTTGGATTGCTGGTTGTGCTCCTTTCCGTAGTGATTCTTATCCTCGCTGAGTTCGTGTTCCACAGGCGCATTCCCAGGGATACATATCACTGGCTGATACTTATCGGCTTGTTTGTCTTCCCTCTGATCGCCGTGATAGCGACCACCACGACTGTATTTGAAGAGACAAAGAAGGTCGCTTCATGCGCTGCGTGCCATGTGATGGATCCGTTCGTCGACAATATGAGAGATGCAGAAAGCTCTACACTGGCTGCCATGCATTTCAAGAACAAATGGATCCCAGAAAACCAGTGCTTCGCATGTCACACCACATATGGGATTCATGGAACGTTTGAGGCAAAGCGTGACGGTTTTAGGCATTGGTTACTGTATGTTACCGACACATATGAGGAGCCCATTACATTCAAGGGCAGTTTCCCCAACGTGAGCTGTCTGGAATGTCACCAGGGAACTGAAAAATACGAAGAGGTATTAAGTCATCAGGCGCTGTCGCGGGAGCTGATTGAGGACAGGGTGGGATGTTATACCTGCCACGGGCCGGCACATCCAACACCCGATGAAAGACATCAAATAGCAAGAGATCCATTATGGGAACGACAGAAAGAGATCGTGGACGCATCAACAAGATGATCCGGGTAGCCGTGGTCATGGCTGTAATCGGATTATTATGCGTATTTGCCGTATTATGGCGAGGTTTCGCGCCGTGGTCGATGGGTGTGGGCATGTTCATAGGCATGCCGTTGATAATAACCGCGATTATTATTTATCTCTTTGCCGTAATCCGTGACATGAAGGACCATGGCTTATTGTAATTTGACTGCCTGCTTGATAGGTCTCGCGGTATATCAAATCCTTTTCAACAGCTCGAAATTGCATATTGTAACGACAGGCAGTCCGGTGGCGGCATCACGTCTGAATGATCCGTCAGCCTCGATTGACAGCAGTAAATGAGACGGTTTCAGGAAGGGCATGAATCCTGCGTCCTTGATCTTTTCATGAGCAAGTTCAATCAAACGACTTTGTTCCGGTTTGGAAATCAGCCGCTCCCGCAAGGCAGTTGAAAGATCCATCCCGGTGCACGGCGCCTCCGTGTCATCCTCCGAATCGTCTATGCGACCCTGCCAGAATCCCCAAAGGGTTATGTAGTTGTGGCCCTTGCTTAATACGGGAAGGCCGTCAGGGGTTTGAATATCAGCATGCGATTTGAAACGGCCAAGGTCGGTGACGTAGTCCCGGGCCCGAGGGGATTCCAAGCCTGCTCTGTATATCGCACGCGGATATATTATCGAAATCCCCTGCCTAGACAGTTCCATGGCGATGGCAAATTCCTCAAATGGGCTGTTGTAACCGTGTTCCATGATATTTTCAACATACGGGTAAGAGGAGGACGGCTCCGGTGTTTCACCTACTCTGGACACCTTCCAAACCAGGCTGACATGATCCTTGCTGACCGTATGATATGTTTCGGCAGTATCGGAAAGGAGTTTTCGTTGAGTATGTCTCCATCGTTCCGGGAGAAAGTAATCGAACAGCTCAGCATTGCGGCCAACCACCCATAACATGCCGTGTGTGCTCTCCGTATATCCCCATACATAATCCACGCCATAAATTCCCGTACACTTTAGATGTTCCGGAAGCGGAGAGTTCTTCGACAAGTCGAACTTGCTTCGCTGGAGTTCGAGATACTTGGATCGGCGTATATTTTCAACTTCCTTTTCATATGAAGTAGTGCGAATGAGGAGTTCGAAGTCAACAAGCGCATAGGGAACATCTCCGTTACGACGTTTGAGAATGGTCCGGTCACGTTTTTGCCGCAGTATTACATGGGCCGGTTTGTGATCGATTACATGAAAGCCCTTTTGTTCCATGTCCCGTCGCGCCCGCGTTGTGAGTCGGTAGATTTCCTCTTTCCGTGTTTCGGGGTCTGATATGATGTTATCAAGTGCGAAGTCGGCCGATTCACCCTTTATCCATTCATATATGAGTATGTACTGGCGCAGTATATCGAGCTCGACATCCCTGTGTTTGGACTTCTTTCGGTCAATCCTGGACTTGGACCGTCCCGTCTGCCAAAGTTTAAGTTGTTCTGGGGGGACGTAAATCCCAAGGGGTTTATGAGTAAGAATGCGCGGTCCGCGCGCTCTTTCCCGCATCTCCATGAGGAGTGAGAACTCCTCAAACGGGCTGTTGAACTCTGCATCTGAAAACCGGTTGAAGGTCATTGTGTCCAGAGGGACCTCCGTGCCGACTCGACACCATTTGACGACTAGGTTGATACTGCGGCCGTTTACGACCTTTGAAGGGACCTTGTAAACGGTGCTCGTACCCTTGAGTTTTTCACGATGAACTTTGAACCATCCCTCTTCATGCCAGTTGCTGAGCTTAAGGTGCTCAAGATATGGCAACCCGAACCTCGTGACATACAGGTCGCCTCCGTCATCCTGGCGTGTATGCAGGTAGTAGATTCCCAGAATTTTGACACGATCGACATAAGGAGGAACGTCGACGTGTTTGAAGGGATCCGTCCGGGACATATGCTCGGCCAAGGAAGAGGCGGCAAATTGCCGGGATCTATCCACTCTATATGACATGATGATAATAATACCACGGCATCATGATTAAAACAATCAGGCGTTCGTGCCTTGTGTTCGCGGTATTATGAATATATCTGGATATTAATTCAGGCGGGCTTATGATGATGACAGGTCATCCTATTCTTCGATATAGCGCGGGGCCATCTTGGGTACGATGCACAGCGCCCATGCAATGAGCGCGATATTCCAGCATATGGCTGATGCGGCAAGGATGGGTATATAGTGTTCAATCCAGAATTGCGCGCAAATTCGAAGGGCCAGAGCCATGAGTGTACCTATGCCTATCAGCACGATACCGGCCGATGTCTTCAGCCAGTATTCCTCGAATCCGCCATGTGCCAAAGTGACTCGCATACTGATGATCAGTATCATCAGGCCGAACCCTCCTATGAGGGTAAAATGATTCATGGTCGGTTCCCAAGCTGGAAAGACCGCTGAAATCCACAGCCCGGCCATGGTGAACAGGAAGGAAAGCCATAGCAAATACACGGCAGGAAAATGCCTGCGCGGCAGTCTGACAAGACCTGCTATCACGCCTAGTTGAAGGGTAACAGCCAGGGCGCGCATGACTCGTCCCGGCACGGGGTGCCCGGCAGCCTCAATCCAGAAGGATACGAAAAGCCCCAGTGCTATAAGAGCGAATCCCATGACCTTTAGTTTGAGTTTAGAAAACCGGTTGTCTTCGCCGGCATGGATTTCGATTGTCTGAACACGCGTGTTGTGCAATCCGAGAAGCCTTACTCCCAGATAGGAACCGAAAGTCATGATAAATGACAAGAGGATGCCCTGTTGCACCATGCGTTCACCGAGTTTATATAAACCGTCCGGCGGATAAAGAATCATCGCAGCGCCTGCGATGGCGTGTATGAACCCGGAAAGGACGTAAACGAATTCAGGGGGAGGGGGACACTTTCGCTGATGGAAACGGCGCACGGCAAACAGAACGACAAAAAGAAATAATGCGAGGAAAAGGGCATCCGCCGTGCGGGAGTAATCAAGTACGGCGGAAGCAGTTGATGTGATGGAAAGCAGCAGGGCTGTACCCAATTCCCAGACACGCGCAAAGGGCGTTTCAAGGAAACGCGGTAAAGCGGTCATTAGAAACCCGACGGCAAATGCCGTTCCAAAACCCTGAATCTGGAAAAAGCCGTGAAATGCCGCGCCGTAATGCTCCGTCCAGCCGAGATGAAACCATATCCAGTGTGAGCTGCCGATCAGAGCATAGATGAATCCAAGCGGGAAAAACAGCCTGTATGGTTCCTTGCAGAAGACGGAGATGGCTGAAGGTCTGACGGCATTGTCGGTCATCGCCTGTTGGAATCCAGGGGTTGTTCCGCAAAGATATATTCCGTTACAGGTTTTCCTCCGATGAGGTGTTCCTGGATGATACGTTCAAGAACTTCCGGTGTGCATGAGTGATACCAGGTTCCTTCCGGATATACCACAGCTATGGGTCCGCCTTCACATATTCTGAAACAGTTGGCCTTGGTGCGGTATATACCTCCCTTGCCGGTAAGTTTCAGTTCATTCAATCTCCGCTTCAGGTATTCCCATGATTTCAGGCCATTTTCCCTGCTGCAGCAATTGGATTCAGACTGGTCGCAACATATGAAAATATGTCGTTTAATGGATGGTATTGCCAGGTTATCGGCGATTGCTTCAAGTGATTCACTCATAATTCGCGTATGGTATAGGGGATCACTAATGAGGAAAAGTGAAAAATGGGAATATGCATAATAGCATCCGGATAAGGCATAATGCATTGTCCTTACTGCGGGGAGTATCTCTAAGGATCCATGTATTGTTCAGGATTGATCATATATTGGTTACCATGGTCTTCCGCGCACGAGCATTACTCCCAGAAGACTTATGAGGATGGCGATGATAATATTCAGACGTCCCATCCATGATGCCGCCCTCCTCATCCGGAGTGTAGGTCCTGAGGCAGGCCGATCTACCATTGCTGCCAGGGCTTTTCGGCCTATTAGGAAGTCGTGTGCAACACCGAGTCCGATCATAAGGATGAAAAGTACAAGCTTGTATGCGAGTGTCTGCCCATATGGGCTCATCCAGAAATCTGATGTACCCATGAACTTAAATGTAAACCCGCGCATGTGAAGGTTTCCTGCTCCCGTGATCAGCAGAATTATGAATAGAAGGTATCCGAATCTTCGGAATCGCCTTCCAGTTTCCCTTATCATCGCCGCAGAATTCTCTAGTGAACCCAGTTTCCGAAGAGCTGGAACCATTATGATCGACAGGAACAACATTCCTCCGATCCACGCCATCGCGGCAATAATGTGGATCCAAGCGTTGATTATATATATCCAATGATCCATTAAGAGGTCTCCTTTCTATGGTATGGCATTTCAGCATACAGATGATCACAACCGGGTGTTGATGGTGAGCTGGCCCGGGCCGAGTCAATGATTCGGAAGTGATGTCCGCTGAATTTTGATCGTGTCCGGATAAACATCTAACAACTGCCGGCACTATCCAGCCGGTCATTCCACCGCGCATGTTCCGGCCGCCGGGCAGGACACTTGATCCGGTTCGCCGGTTGCCGCGGGAAATTGGAGTGGATGGACGTTCTCAATACACATCTCTTCCACCGTGAAACTCAAGACCGCTTTCAATTGTTCTGCTGCCGCACGGTACCACGGATGATCGGTGCTAAGTAGGATTTTGTCCGCAAATAACGGGACCCATCGCGCAACATGATCCTTTACAAAAGCCTTGACCGCCTTACGGGTAATCTCCAGTTCAGCATCCATCCCCGTATCGAGCGCGTATGCTTCCTTAAGCGACAGCCATGAAATAAATCCAAGCTCCTTGGAAATGAGGTCGGGAGGACCGGAATACTGCCTGGAAACGAGGCCGAACGCGGTATAAAATCCGGCAATATCGCCGATCACATTCCCCTTGTCGGATCGATGATAAGCACCTTCGAACGGGGATACGACGACATCAGTGGTGAAAAGGGCGTGGTATATGACAAGAGCCTCCTGCCAATCCGTTTGTACCGTGGCCTCCACTAATTTATCCTGAGATATTCGCAGGTTATAGCGGCCGGACTTCTTGAATCTTTCAATATCACAGCACAATATTGCGACATCCTTCATGGTGTTTTCTCCGGGCTCGTCGAAACATATAGCCATGAGACGGAAGAAATCAGCACGAAGGAGGCTGTTCTCAAGCGCAGTGATCCCGGCTTCCATGGAGCGGTCATTTCCGTTGACGCCGGCTTCTGTGGCGACATTCCCGGTTTTTGCATATGACTGTACATTAATGCTCATATATGGTCCTCCCATCCTGAAAAATGACGCACACCGGATGATGGAGCTATCTCTCGTTTTCCAGCTTGAACTGCATCCACATTGTATAGCTTTTACGAGCTCCCACATCACCTCGTTGTCCGTCCCAAACGGCAAAATTAATCACTGTCTCTTCTCCAGGCGACATTGCGTGCATGTTGGGATCTCCCGTATCCAGAGGGCGTGTAAAAACCACATGCCAACTACCGTTTTTATGTATTCCCCATGCACGCGCCGATGCATTATCAAGCGATGTAATCGTGCCAGTGTATCCTTCCGCCATTAGTTGCTCCACCGGATGGATGCGATCCGGCCGACTGACGGGGTTGTTGAGCTCAATGGCGGGCATTGCCAGTCTTGCTTCATCCTTCTCGAGTATTTTCGCAAGCTCATGCGGCATTACCGTCATGCTTCCGTGGTATGCTTCAGCGTACAAATTGGGATGGAAGTCGGTGATGTCGGCATATCCATTTTCAACGTCTTTTTGCCAGACGGCCTTCCAGTGTATAATCTCCACGGGTGTATCAAAGTCGCCCATGAAAGGCGAAGTGGTATGGCCTTTCAGCGGGAAACTTATTGCCACGGCGTCTGATTGAACGTTCCCGTCGATATGTTCATTCCGTTCCGTATCTTCCCATTTTACGTAAACAGCGAGCCACTCTGAATTATGAACGGCACGGACCTCGAGTGCGTCAGTTGGCGTGTCGGTGGTCATTGGCGGAGTGACGGTTTGTGCGATGAATTGGGCGTGATTGGCCGGTGCACGGGCCCATGGACCCTCGAGTGGCTGCGGGTTCTCAAATAAATTATTTTCAATGGGAGCGTACCTTGCAAATATCCCCTGCGCTGCGGCAGTGTACGCCATGCTCAATATCAGAAATGCAGAAAGTAATAATCGGGTCATGATGCGGTCCTCTTCATGCTGTGTTATGTCTGTATGCCTTGAATTTATCGTCGTAAGCGGGCCGGGTGAATATCGGTTCGGTCATTGGCACGCGTATGACCTCCTCTGCGTCTGAGTTGAAGCCGATGGTATCATCATCGTTGAACTCGAAACGTGTGATTGTCTTGGCAGAGTTTCCGAAAAGCAGCATGGCTGCGAGTGCCTTCCTGTCCTTATAGACATTCAAGTAGGCCTTGACCGCGTCGCGCACTCCCGGCCCGAACATCTGGACCTGGTAATCGATCGGCACATGCACGGGAGGGATGTAATACACATTCGGCTCCGTTCCGTACTGCGGGTAAAGGGGGAGAGCTATCTTCTTTTCGTGCAC
>SLRP01000044.1 GCA_007130845.1 Kiritimatiellia bacterium
CTGATATCCCCGACTGCCGAATCGCGCTTTTCAAGAGCGGCAAATGTCTTGTTCAGGGCAAAGCCGCCATGGAATGGGTGACATACACACTCGAACCGATGATATTGAAAGAGGTGCGGGTGGGCTATGAAGGAGTGATCGACCCCGATAGCGTTTCTCCGCATATGGGTGTGGATGAAAGCGGTAAAGGCGATTTCTTTGGTCCAATGGTGATTGCCGCCGCATATGTGAACCCGGATCTTGTTGAAAGGCTTCGCGACTTGAATGTCAGAGACAGCAAGAGCATCACGAGCGATAAAAGGGCTCAGGATCTGGCGGATGATATACGGAAGGTCCTTGGAAATAATTTCGCCGTGGTCATGATCGGGCCAAGAGCCTACAACCGTATGTATTCCGGAATGCGTAATGTGAACAGAATGCTCGCGTGGGGACATGCCAGGGCAATAGAAAACCTGCTGGAAAAAGTGCCTGACTGTCCGCGCGCCGTTTCGGACCAGTTCGGTCCAAAGCGGCAGATTGAACAGGCACTTATGAAGAACGGCAGAAGAATTGAACTGGTACAGCGGCCGAAGGCTGAATCGGATCCGGCTGTGGCGGCCGCTTCCGTTCTGGCTCGCGCGGATTTCACACTTGCGCTGAAGAGGCTGGGTGAAAAATATGATATGCCCATGCCTAAAGGGGCGTCACAGGCGGTTCAGGAAGCGGCCATGGGCCTTGTTGAACGCCATGGCCCGGAATCTCTGCTGGAAACGGCCAAGTGTCATTTCCGCACGACCGATGTTGTCCTTTCGGCCCGTAACCTGGACCGTAGTGCACTTGGACCGGACGGACAGGCGTTGTCGAAGCCGGGCAGGGAAAAAACGCAGCCGGCGCAGGGATAGAAGGATGGAAAGACAGTTGTGAAAAAGCCCCACGGAAATCCGGGGGCTTTTTCCACAGCTTATACTACGGTGGTTACTTGTTGAGCACTGCTTCCTTGCAGGCCTTGGATACACGGAACTTAACGGCTGTCTTTGCGGGAATATGAATCTGTTCTCCGGTGGCAGGATTGCGTCCCATGCGGGCGGCGCGGTGTACCTGCACAAGTTTCCCTATGCCGGGTATGGTAAATCCGTTCTGCGCTTCCTGGTAGGCCAGGCTGGACAACTCGTCCAATACGTTCTGTACTTCTTTTTTCTGAAGGCCCGTGCGGTCTGCCAGCGCTGCGAGTATCTGTGTCTTGGTCATCGCCATGTTCTGTCCCTCCCTATGATATGATTAGGTTTTTTGGGTCAATGATCTGCCCAAACCGTTATTCGGGAATATTTGCCCTCAAAACGTCAATAATACAAGCGTTTTCTGGCGGCCTTTCGCCAACGCATTATCTGGACGCCGTCTGCAAAAACGGAATAGAGTTCGAGATTCGATTGAATTTGTGCTGTATAGGAGGGGCCGCGGATTGCTGTAACAGTCGCCGATAATTTTCAAATGACGGGTTTTTTCTACAATCTGGGGCGTAAGTTACGACCTGTATTGCGCAAGGCAAGGTGGATCTGGACCGCAAGCACCGCCGCGGAGGCCGAAGCAGTTGAGGCTGAACACGCTGCCGGAATAGAAATGTGCAGGGCCGTTCTTAAACTGCGGCGTGTCTGCGAAGACTCGCCGCAGACTGAACTGTTGAATGCAACCGGGTCGGCCCTGGCCGGCCGGGTAAAGGATAAACGCAGGTGTTTTACGTTCATATGCCTGCACGGTGATAACCCCGAGGCGTTCTGCCTGCCGGGTGGTTTTATCTTTATGAGCAGGCCGATGCTCGATTTATGCGGAGAGAATGCCGGCGAAATAGCTTTTGTTTTGAGCCACGAGATGGCGCATGTTCTCGAAGGGCATGCCCTGCAGAGGGTTGTCGGTGAAACTGTCCTGCGCGCCATTACCAAGGCGGGATCAATAAAGTTCGCAGGCGCCGGGCTATTGAATAAACTTGGACTGGAATTAATGTCCAAAGCCTATTCCCGGGAACATGAACTTGAAGCCGACTGCATGGGGCTCAGGCTCATGCGCGCAGCAGGATACGACGGGCAGTCCACGATAACATTCTTCGAGAAAATAATTCATCTTGAAAGACGAGGTATTGCCGGAAAGTATTTTTCAACACATCCCGAAGTCAGTGAGCGTATTGCCTTGATGGAACAATTGCTGTATCAGGACTCAAGCTCTGATACCCGTAAGCATGGTGAACGTCCAAATAGGAAAATAACTCCGCGCAAGCCGCAATGAAGATGCGCCACGTGTTTGTTGTACTTAATAATTAAAAGATAATGTCATGACTAAGCCAGGCATATTCGAGATTACACATCGCGACCCCGGCACCAGCGCCAGGCGTGGTCGGCTGAGCACAGCGCATGGCGTGGTGGACACGCCGGTCTTCATGCCGGTTGGGACTCAGGCGACGGTCAAGGGCTTGACCCCGGACGAAGTTGCAGGAGAGGGGTTCCGTGTTGTTCTGGGAAACACCTATCATCTCAGCGAGAGGCCGGGTTCGGATGTTATAGAAAAGTGCGGAGGGTTGCATAGATTCATGGGATGGCCGCATGCCATCCTTACCGACAGCGGCGGGTTTCAGGTGTTCAGCCTATCCGGTCTGCGCCGGATCACGGACCTAGGAGTCGAATTCCAGTCGCATGTTGACGGCGGCTCCCGTTTCCTTGGCCCGATTGAAGCGATGGATATTCAGAGAAAGCTCGGCTCCGATATAGCCATGGCTTTCGACGAATGCCCTCCCTATCCCTGTACCCGTGAATACGCTTGCCAAGCCGTGGAACGGACTCTAGCATGGGCCGTTAAATGTGCAAATCAGCCTCGGGCCGATGGCCAACTGCTCTTCGGCATTGTCCAGGGGGGCATATACGAGGATCTCAGGCGCAGATGCGGCCGCGAGCTTGTTGATCTAGGGTTCGATGGTTATGCCGTCGGCGGAGTAAGCGTGGGTGAGCCTGAGGAGGCATTGATCCGAGGGCTTGAATGCGGTATAGCGGAACTTCCTGAAGATCGGCCCCGGTATCTGATGGGCGTTGGATTGTTGCCGCAGATGGTCGAAGCCGTGGCTCGTGGTGTGGACATGTTTGATTGCGTCATGCCGACCCGGTACGCGCGGAACGGCACGGCGTTTACATCGGAAGGCCGGTATCCGGTAAAAGCTGCTATATACGGCAGGGACGAAAGGCCGCTGGAAGAAGGCTGCACCTGTTATACATGCCTCAGGTTCAGCCGCGCATATATAAGGCATCTGTTGAATGTAAACGAGATGCTGGGCGCGCGCCTTTTGACACTGCACAACCTGCATCGCTACGCGGTGTCCATGGATGAGATACGTGAGGCCATTGAGAATGGGACGTTCGGTGAGTATCGTAAGGAATTTACCGGTCGCTATTGCGATATTAGATTGGAACATGAGACAGCTATGAATCAAACGGAGGGAACGAGCGGATGATTTTTGAATGGATAACTGTATTGGCCATGGCCTCCCCAGGCGAAGGGCAGGAGACTGAACAATCGCCGGTGTTCATGTTCGGCTGGCTGGCGATAATGATTTTGATTTTTTATTTCATCCTTATCCGCCCCCAACAGCGGAAGGAAAAGGAACGCCGCGCCCTCATATCCAGCGTCAAGTCGGGAGACCGCGTGTTGTTCGGCGGAGGTATCATCGGGACTGTTGCAAACGTAAAGGATAACACATTCACCATCAAGATGGCGGACAAGGTGAAGGTGGAAGTTGCGCGCAGCGCTGTTACACAGGTGCTCCAGAAAGGCGAGTTTGAAGGCGAAGGCGAGTAATTTATGGATAAACATGCATGGTGGAAATGGATCCTTCTTATCGGGCTGACCTCCTGGTCGCTCGTGCTGGTTACCCCTGTTGAGGAGAAGATCAGGCTGGGTCTTGATTTGCAGGGAGGCATGAGCTTCCTGCTTGAAGTGGATACATCCGATCTCAGGGAGGAGCTGGAAGGCCGCGGCCTGGAAGAAGGCGAGATTCGCAGGTTGATTGATGATTCGCAGGGCAGGGCTCTTGAGGTTATTCGCAACAGGGTAGACCTGATGGGAACCGAAGAGCCCATTATTTATCCCGAGCCGCGAAGTCAGCGCATAGTAGTGCAGATTCCGGGTTTACTGGCGGAATATCGCGAATGGGCCATTGAAACATTTGAGAGCGACGCTTTCCTTGAATTCAGAATGGTGCACGAGGATAACGATCAATTGCGCCGACGTCTGTTCGAGAGGGATCTGGCCCCTGAGGGTTATGAGATAGTCACCATTGAGGATACCGGTCCCCGCGGCCAGCGTTTTCAGCGACATTATTACCGCCGCGTTGACCGGGAGCCCATGACCAGGGAAGAGGAAGCGGAATATCGCCGCCGACTCGGCACGTTTCAGGCGCCGCCGGGCTACGAGTTCATGCTCATGGAACGTGAAGTCGAGCGGTTCGGAGAGACACTGTATGAGCCTTATTTTGTCAATCGCCGGCGTGAAATGACGGGAGAACATCTGACCTCGGCGTCGGTGGATTATCAGCAGTTGGGCCAGCCGATAGTTAATCTGCGATTCGATTCGGTGGGGGCCCGCCGTTTCGGAGAGCTGACATCGGATTATGCGCCGGGCGGAGCCCGCAACCCCAGCCCCGACGGCCGGCGTTTCATGGCAATCGTACTGGACGGCACACTGCATTCCGCGCCCTTCATAAGAACCGCCATTTACGGCGGTAACGCCGTAATTGAAGGGCAGTTCACTGTGACGGAAGCGCAGACTCTGGCGTTGATCCTTCGCGCCGGATCACTGCCCGCTCCCGTTAGTGTGATCGAGGAGCGCGTGGTCGACCCTACACTTGGGCGCGATTCCGTTGAGAGCGGAATGCGCGCGATTATCTTAGGAGGTATCGCGGTGCTTGCGTTCATGCTCGCGTATTATCTGCTGGCCGGCGTGATCGCCAACCTGGCGCTTATTCTCGATCTGTTGCTCCTTCCTCTCGGCATGCTGATAGTCTCCGGCTTCCTTGGTCTGCTCACCGGGGGCGGCGGAGCAGGCGGAGCCGGAGCCGGTTTACCGACGCTGACCCTTCCCGGTATCGCCGGAATTGTGCTTACCATAGGCATAGCAGTGGATGCCAATGTGCTTATATTCGAAAGAATACGTGAGGAGCAGAAGGCGGGTAAACGCTTCATAAACGCCATAGAAACCGGTTATGATAAAGTCTTCAGCACCATATTCGACGCCAATATCACTACATTGCTCACCGCCGTCATACTGTTCTGGCAGGGGTCCGGTCCGATCCGTGGATTCGCAATAACGCTCGCGGCAGGCATTGTGGTCAGCATGTATGTAGCCCTGGTTGTGACACGTTTGATGTTCGAAACGCTGGCCGTCCGCACGAAGATTCAGAAGCTGAAAATGTTTTCACTTCTGGGTGATACAAAGATCGATTTTCTATCCAAACGCTTTGTGGCCGGGATCTTGTCCGCGGTTTTGATTGTCGGTACCTGGACTGTCTTTTTCTCAAAGGGAGAAGATAATTTCGGGGTTGATTTCACGGGAGGCACCGCGTTCACGTACCGTTTTGACGACAAACCGGAGACAGGTGATATACGTGATGTCCTGACGGCTGCAGGTATCGCGGATGCCTTTATACAGTTTCAGAGGGAATTCGCGCCTGATGAGGATGGCGAATTCCGTGAATACCTTCTGCTAAAGGTCAACTATGGCGACGGGGACACTGCCCGTGATGTCATGGCCGGGGAGTTTGAGGAAGCCGGATTCCGCATAGTGCAGGAAGAAACGGTAGGCCCGCAGGTGGGACAGGATCTGAGAAGACAGGGCATCATGGCCATAGCGTTCGCTCTGCTGGGTATCGTCATTTATATCTCGATCCGCTTCGAATTCGCTTTTGCTGTCGGGGCAATAGGGGCTCTGGTTCATGATGTGCTGATCACAATAGGAATTTTCTGTCTTCTTGGAAATCAATTGAGTCTTCCCATCGTAGCGGCGTTGTTGACGATAGTGGGATATTCTGTCAACGATACGATAGTGGTATTTGACCGTATTCGGGAGGATCTTGGTTTGTACCGCGGCAAGACGTTTACGGAAATTGCCAACCTCAGTATCAACCAGACATTGAACCGGACGCTTCTTACATCCATTACGACACTGCTGGTCGTGACCATTCTGTTGATAGTCGGCGGCGGGGCCATCAAGGATTTCGCGCTGGCGCTGGTCATTGGAATCATCTCAGGAACATACTCATCGGTTTTTGTGGCCACTCCCGTGGCACATCTGATGCATGCTCGCAAGCAGGCCAGGAAACAAGCGGCCGCCAAGGCCTGATGAAGAACTGGATTACAAACGAGGCGGACGAAGAGGCGTCGCTTCGGGTTCAAGAGGAAACAGGATATCCGCAAGCGATCTGCCGCCTCCTTGTATCGCGAGGCTGTTCAAGTGCCGATGAGATCGACCGCTTCATCAACCCCCGTTTGAGTGATGTAAGCGATCCTTTCCTTATGTCCGGCATGCACGGCGCTGTGGAGCGCATCTGGTCGGCTGTGGACAATGATGAGAAAATCGTTATTTTTGGCGATTACGACGTCGATGGTATAACCAGCACCGCTCTGCTGTACAAGGTTCTCAAGGCACTGGGCGCGTCTCCGTGTACATTCATTCCGCACCGGGTCGACGATGGATATGGGCTTGAGGAAGAATCATTGCGCCGTTGTATAGATGACTATGTGCCCGGCCTGGTAATTACAGTGGATTGCGGGACCGGCTCAACTGAAGCCGTGAAAATGGCCGGGGAAGCCGGTGTGGATGTGATCATCACAGACCATCATGAACCTACAGGTGACCCTGCTCCGGCACACGCGATAATCAACCCCAAGCTCGGCGCTCCCGAAGCGGCGATTTCATTAGCCGGAGTGGGCGTGGTGTTCAAACTTTGTCACGCTCTGGTGAAAACCGGCCGGGATAGGGGGCATCCTCCGGCCGGCAAGCTTGATCTGCGCGGTTATTTGAACATGGTGGCCCTTGGAACGGTGGTTGATATGGCTTCACTTAAAGGTGAGAACCGTGTCCTGGTAAGGCACGGGATCAATGACCTTAATGCCGGGTGCGGACCAGGCTTGTCGGCTCTTAAACATGTCGGCGGTGTAAGCGGACCTGTCGATACCTATCACCTCGGCTTTGTGATCGGCCCAAGATTGAATGCGGCCGGGAGAATGGGAACGGCTGAATCGGCATTGAAGCTGTTGCTGTGCGAGGACGACGAGAGCGCGCTGGATTTGGCCAAAGAACTTGATGGTGCAAACCGTGAACGGCAGGAAATGGAAGCCCGCATGGTCGAGGAAGCATGTGAGGAAATCGACGCGTCATTCAAACCGGAACATGATTTTGGCCTGGTTGTAGCACGGGATGGATGGCACCCTGGCGTAATCGGCATAGTGGCCTCTCGATTGACCGGGCGATACAATCGTCCGGTCGTGGTGATAGGGTTCGATGACAAAGGGGAGGGAAAGGGATCCTGCAGGAGTTTCGCATCATTCAACCTGGTAAAGGGTCTGGCCGAATGTGAACAGCATCTCTTGGCCTACGGCGGGCATGAACAGGCCGCCGGCCTCAGGATTGAGCGCTCCAGTCTTGAAGCGTTCCGGCGCGCATTCAATGAGGCCGCCGGGAATGAACTGCGCGGAACAGATCTCCGTCCTCAGTTGAAGATTGATGGGTGGATAGGATTGTCTGAAATTGATGATTGGTTCATGAGCTGTCTTGATACCTTGGCTCCCTTCGGGATCGGCAATTCAAAGCCAGTCTGGGCCGCGCGCAATATAGGAATATTGGGTCAACCCAGGGTTGTGGGGCGGGGACATCTGAAGTTGTTGCTTGCTTCCGGGGGGGCTCAGTACGAGGCGATTGGCTTTCGCATGGGGGACCGGCAGATCCCGGACGGCCCCATGGAAATAGCTTTTCGCCTTGACAGAAATGTTTACAAGGGTCGGGAAACCATTCAGCTGATTCTGGAGGATTTCCGCGCTTCCTGACCGGTTTTTCATGTTTGATAGCGCTATTCATGGACCCGTAATTACAACGTGCAATAGAAATGAGAAACCGTTAAACTCTCATATTATGACGCAGTCGGCCTCAAATCCGGCCATTTGGATATCAACCGGTTGCATTATTTGGAGCATCAGGGGGCTTTTCCTCTTGCGTGCAACCGGGTTACGGAATATAGTTCGCGGTCGAATTTATTTAAGGAATATGTTATGGCACGAGTTTGTTCAATTTGCGGGAAAGGCCCGGTAACGGGTAACAGGATCATTCGCAAGGGATTGCCCAAGAAAAAAGGGGGGATCGGCTTGCATACAACCGGCATCACGCGAAGACGCTTTCTACCAAACCTTCAGAGTATTCGTATTCAGGAGAATGGTGGAGTCCGTAAGAGGCTTGTATGTTCCTCATGTCTTAAGGCCGGAAAAGTTGTTAAGGGTTGAACAGCAGGGCGGCCGGCTTTTTATCCATGATTTTCCATGACAGCCGGCCGCTTTGTCTTGCATCCGAACTTTACGCAGGAATAACGTAAAGACTTTGCTGGCGTAACAACTCGTGACAAGGCAAGTAACCTAAGGAAGTGACTTATGGAAGAAATCAAGAAAATCGGGACCGCTGAATTGAAATACGACGGTAAGACGTATCCACTTGAGGTGATGGAAGGGACCGAAGCGGAGCGGGGAATAGATATACGTGCGCTCCGGAAAGACAGTCGACTTATCGCGTTTGATCCGGGATACGGCAATACGGGTTCTTGCCGAAGCGCCATAACATTCGTGGATGGCGAGAATGGAATACTTCGCTATCGGGGATATGCCATTGAGGATTTGGCGACTAATTGCACGTTTATAGAAGTCGCCTATCTGCTGGTGCATGGAGCTCTGCCGACCCAGAACCAGCTAAGTAAGTTTTCACGATTGCTGAATCGCCATTCCCTCATTCATGAGGACATGAGGAACTTTTTCAGAACCTATCCTGAACACGCCCATCCAATGGCAATCCTTTCAGCCATGGTGGTTTCTCTCTCGAGTTTCTACCCTGAACTGGATGCCTCTTCAGACGAGGAGCTCGACCTCATGGTCGGGCGCCTGCTTTCCAAGATACGCACGCTTGCTGCCCTGTCATACAAGCAATCCGTAGGAGAGCCGCATGTCTACCCGACGAGCAAGCTGACCTATGTTGAGAACTTTCTCAACATGATGTTCTACACGCCGGTCGCAAATTACGAGATCGACCCCGTGCAGGTGCGTGCATTGAACAAACTGCTTATTCTGCATGCGGACCACGAACAGAATTGCTCAACTTCGGCAGTGCGGCTTGTGGGAAGTTCCGGCGCGAACCTGTATGCTGCCATAGCGGCAGGCATATGCGCCTTGTGGGGTCCGCTGCACGGAGGCGCCAATCAGGCCGTGATAGAGATGCTCGAATATATCCACAAGGAAGGCGAAGGTGTTGAGAAAATGGTCGAACGGGCCAAGGACAAGAACGATCCCTTCCGTCTTATGGGTTTCGGTCACCGCGTGTATAAGACATATGACCCGCGCGCCCGTATCGCAAAGAATGCATGCGAAGAGGTCCTTAATAAACTGGGAATCAAGGATCCCCTCCTCGATATAGCAGTGGAGCTGGAGGAAAAAGCCCTTAATGATTCCTACTTCAAGGATCGAAATCTTTATCCGAATGTGGACTATTACACGGGCATTACACTCAGGGCCATGGGTATTCCCATGAATATGTTTACGGTCATCTTCACCATCGGACGCCTGCCGGGATGGATCGCACACTGGCTTGAATTGCGGGATGATCCCGATAACCGGATAGGACGGCCCCGGCAGATTTACTCGGGACCTAACCATCGCGATTACGTGCCTATAGAACAGCGAGGATAAGAGTGTCCCGCTATGGCAGTCAGGCAGTGTGCACGGGAGCAGGGTCCTTTTTGCATGAAGGGAACCGGCCTGCCTTCAGGGTCCGATGTCAATCATCCAGCTTCATCTGCCTTGGCCGTCTTCACATACTCCCGTTTTAGGTGTATGATATGAATGTCGGCTGATGAATTGCTTGTATTTTGATCTGGAAAGGAAAATGTTGTAATGGCAATAAACCCGGAGAATTACGGTGACAGGGCCGTGAGGGTTGAAATTGGATTTCTGGAAGGATTGAGATCACGTTTCCCTGACAATGACTTGATACTCAAGGCCTTGGGAGATCTATACACATGTACAGGTGCACATCAAAAAGGCCTGGAAATAGATGAACGGCTGGTCATTCTTTGCCCTGATGAGCCGGCCGTGTGGTACAATCTGGGGTGCAGTTACGCAATCATGGACAGGAAGGATGATGCATTCAAGGCCCTGTTCCATGCAATAAAGCTTGGATATGCGGATGATGGATCGATGCGTTCGGATAAGGATCTGGAGTCCATTCGCCGGGATCCCCGTTTCAAGAAATTATTGAAGGAAGCCGCCTCTGGTGGTGAATCCTCTTATCAATTGCTGAGCTGAGGTTGTTCGGGCCTTCCTTGGTGAGATAAAATCCTGACCTAGCTTGTTTATTTCCAGTATTGTCCTGATGAGCAATTGATCCGGTTAATACTTATTGGAAGGGATATAATGCATATGAAAGTCGCGTTGGGAACAGATCACGCCGGATACGAATACAAGGAATTGATAAAGAATCATTTGATGGAGCAGGGGCATGAAGTCACGGATTTCGGCACGAACTCTCCGGAATCTGTTGATTATCCGCTTTTCATTCGTCCGGCCGCAGAGGCGGTAGCCAAAGGGGAATGCGATAGGGGAATTGTCCTTGGCGGGTCGGGAAACGGTGAGGCCATGGCTGCCAACAAGGTGAAAGGTGTACGGTGCGCCCTTTGCTGGAATCTGGACACTGCCCGGCTGGCAAGACAGCATAACGACGCAAATATGATTTCCATAGGTGCGCGAATGATCGATTCCGGCCTTGCCCTGCAGATTGTTGACACATGGTTAAACACGGGGTTTGAAGGCGGCAGGCATATACGACGGATCAGCTTGCTGGACGGCGACAATTGACATGACCATGCCGTCACAGATCCTGCCTGGAACAATTTCCATCGTAGAAAAAGGTGTCGAAACGAATCTGCATTCCGGCGCGCAGATCTATGTGTCTCGCTCAGGGAGGCCCTTGGTTGAATATTCCGCTGGAGAGTCCCGTGCCGGGATTGAAATGACACCCGATATTCTCATGCTGTGGATGTCCTCCTGCAAACCGATAACAGCAGTGGCAATTGGACAATTATGGGAGCGTAACAGGCTGCATTGGGACGATGTTGTGTCGGAGTTTATCCCGGAGTTCGCTTGTAACGGAAAGGATGCTGTCACAATCAGGCATCTTCTGACACATACATGCGGATTCCGGTCTGCAGACACGGGGTGGAAACCGGAATCATGGGAGGATCTCATACGTAGAATATGCCTCGCGCCTCTGGAAGAGGGCTGGGTGCCGGGAGAACGTGCAGGCTACCATCTTAATGCCGGATGGTATGTGCTGGGAGAAATAATTCAGCGCACGGACGGCAGGCTTTTTTCAGAGTACGTCAGGGAGGAAATCCTTGAGCCGTGCGGATGTTCGGATTCCTGGATAGGTATGCCGTATGAAAAATTCCGTGCTTATGGCGACAGGATGGGCGCAATGCACGTCCTTACAAATGACTCGCTTCAGCATCTGTCTTTTTATGACTCCGAAGAAGCCGTCGTAATGCCTCGTCCGGGAAGTAACGGGCGCGGCCCTGCGCGAGAACTCGGCCGTTTCTATGAAATGCTGCTTGCGGACGGATATTCCGGCGACAAGTCAATCCTGAAACCTGAAACTGTGCGGCAATTGACCGCCCGGCATCGCATCGGACTATATGATGAGACATTCCGGCATAAAATGGATTGGGGCCTTGGATTTATCCCAGACAACAACCGGTACGGAGTAGATACCGTCCCATATGGTTACGGGCCTCACTGCTCAAGTGCAACATTCGGTCACAGCGGCTCGCAATCCTCCACAGCTTTTGCGGATCCGGAACGGGATCTGGTAGCCGCCATAGTCTTCAACGGCATGCCGGGCGAACCCCGTCATCAGCAACGCATTCGCGCCGTAACAAGCGCGATTTATGAGGACTTGGAACTGGCTGACGGCCGGGACCACTAAGGTTTGACTGGAGGACTCCGGTTCCCGGGAGGTGTCAGGTTTGTATGCCGACCTGAACCATGGCAAACCGATGGTCCTTTACACTCAGAATGGATCCCCATCCTTGACTGCCGCATCGACAGGTGCCTGCTTTGTTGCGCCCGTCCTGGATGAAGCCGAACCATTGGACCGCCCAATGAACTGTACCCTCAGCGCTCGGACACGGAGCTTGCTCCGCTTCTCACCCTGATCAGTTTGCCACTGGTCGAGCTGAAGGCGGCCCTCAATTATCACAGGCGCGCCCTTTTTCAGGTACTGGACGCAATTCTCCGCCTGGCGCCCCCATACAATCACGTCGGTGTAACATGTGCTCTCCACCTGCTCGCCCTGCTTGTTCTTATACTTGTCCGATACCGCCAGCCCCAGATCTGATACCGCGGTGCCTCCAGCGGTCTTGCGCAACTCAGGATCCCTTGTCAGGTTGCCCATAAGTAATACTGTGTTCATGGAGCCCATTATTATTCCTCCGTGTTGTTGATTCAGCTTTCGTTACCGAGCACCCGCTCGATGTCATGGCTTCCATGGCAGTAGAGAAACAAGGAAGGGCGTTTTCCGGAAATAAGTGGAAAAAAATCTGTCTTTTGTCCATATGCAGTCGTTATCCAGGAATTATGTCCCAAAACAAGAGGGGAATCGAAAGGTTTGAACTTCATTTCACCTGCGTATTTCCTTATGATGCGTGCAACCGGGAGCATGCTATGAGTAATGAATCCGAAGGGTGCGGAGAAGCGGCTTGGCGTGAATGGAAAATGCTATGCGCTCTGGATTTGTGTTCGAAATCCGCTGTGGACCATCTCCTCCGGTTTGGTGTCCGTCGTTTCCGGCGGTATGTAAATCGCGTACATGGACACCGTTCCGACAGCAGGTCAGCCCCCATGTTGGATGCACGGGACGCATGGCACCGGTTCGAGGTTTACCTTGCGGTAAATAAGTCCAGGGCCGGAAAGCGGTATAAGGACTGGCTCTTCAATCGTGCCCGGCATGAGTCAGTACGCTGGGAACAGGTTGTCGAGGCGGGCGCAACCCTTCTCATGCGTGACGTGGTTCGCGATTATCTGAGGAGAGAACATGCAGCCCCATGGATGCGTTCGCTGCAGGAACCGTTATGTAATGTACAGGGTTATAAAGTGACCCTGGAGGATCTGCTTCCGGGAACCTTTGATCCTTCCTGTGAAGTGGAAAAAAGGGAAGTCGAAGCCATGGCCGAGAGGTTGGCATCCGATTTACTGCCTGAATTATCCCTGCGCGAGCAGATAGCCATATTTGCAAGGGCCTCTGGAATACCTGTTTCGGATCCGGATATTCTGAATGCGGCGGGCTGCGGAAAAAGCGTCCTGAACGAGTCTTATCACTCGGCCTTTCATAAACTTGCCGGTCATGTGCGAGAGACAACGCCCGACGCCTCCCCTGAAGAATGTACAGCCTTTGCAGTTATGACCCATGAACGATTAAAGGACGCAATAATTTCGAAAATTGGATCGGAAATTCATCTCCCCCATTACTCTGTGGATATGAAGACCATTCATGTTCAACACAATCATGAACACGCGGAAGTACTAGGTGATGAATAATAGACCTTTTATAAAATTGAAACCGGTTGCTCGGACCCGGAAGGAAAGTCTCTCGCGATGGTTGAGCGAATGGAATCTCGATCGTCAATTGCGTGAACCGGATGCTCTTAAAGAGGTAAGTAATGTGTGCGCCGGGGAACGAGGCACTGTCGATCAGTCCTGTCCGGAGGTAGGGCCGGCTGATGTCCTGCTGTTGTATCCAGGCAAAGATCCAAGGGATTGTCCTGTATATGTTGCGGTTCTTCGGAGAATTGGCGACCTGTTCTATCATGTCGCTCCATTCGGACGCTTTGCGGAGCCGGCGACTCAAGACGAATGGAGAACAGGCCGTGAAACAGGGCCTCTCCGGGTGTTGTGTCTATGGAATAGCCGGGTTGTTTCCGGAGACCGACTGACTGCCGTCTGGCATGTGGACCGGCTGGATAAAGGCGAAATTTCCGATCTAAGCCGTCTCGATCGAGCAATGGAATCCGGAAACAGATTGCCGGAAGATCTGGAGGGCGCAGTGGGGGCGCCGTTGATCCACCCGTTGGATCCGCGTCATGAATATCTGGAAGAGGAGTTCGAAAGGCTGAATCGTGCCCTGGAAACAGGCCGCGAAAAGGATCCGGCTATGAAGCTGGTTGCCGAGCAGGGGGTGGAGTACGGTGAGGAAATAGCCCGTTACCGCGTTCTTCACACAACATTGAGGCTGGTGGTTTCCAGCGAGGGTGAAGACATGGCTCAAGTCAGGGTTATAGATCCGGCAGGTAATACTTCGTGGAAGTTGAACGGGGGAATATTATTCAATGATGACGGCATTATATCTGAAATAATATTAAAAGGTATCGGTAGAGCCCCGGGAGAGTTGTTTAAATCCGAATTCCGTGTCGTGAACCATTATGGGCAATTGTACAGGACTGAAAATGACCCCTTATAGTTCCATCATCCGTATTCCTATTGCTGTGTCTCGGGTACTGTGGCAAACGGAAGGGATGCGAAACTGGGCAAGGCGATGTTCCTGGAGGTAACGGCCACTTCCAGGCTGTTGGCCCCGGTGTCCAGCTTTCTGACCTGTTCACCGCTAAGCGAAATTCTCCATGAACGGTTTTCTTCAGGCTGATCGGCTTCTCCCTTGAATATCAGTTCATCCCGGCTGTCAAAGAACATGAACCCCACACTGTATATATCCTCCGCAGGATATGTTTCGTCGCCTTTCATAATCCGGATCGTGAACTCTGCAGTGTCGCCTGACTCGACAATTGCCGGGCCTTCAATTTCCACCACTGGAATTGCTGCTTCAGTGAAGCGAAGCCATTTATCCGAAGGATCAGGAAACTGTTCGAACCGCCGCAGCACCACGGTTCCTTCAATCGGACGCGCAGACTGAAGATAAAAAGGACCGCTTCCTATCATGAAATGACCCTTTTCGATGCGCCATTTCTCCAATGCCTCGTAGCGATTCCGGATTTCGTCCTCTTCCATAAACTCGCCAAGGGTTTCCTCAAACAAGACGATTCCTCTCTCCTTGGCTCTGTCCAGTTTTCGGTCAAGGATACGCAAACTCGGCCCGGTTACCATGTTCATCCAATCCACCCCCATTAGATCCGCCTTGTCGGATGAAAAGGCGAGCTCCCCGTTAAGTTCGGCCATTATGCCTATCATGAGCATGTGCCAAGCAGTAGCGCCTGGAATTCGCGCGCCGGCTATCCATTCGGCATCCGGATATATCTGGTCGCTGAAAATTTCTATCTCCAGCGGGTCGTGCGATATGATATTCCATCCCTTGAAATGCCTTTGAAATGATTGGAAAGAGGGTAACGCGGAGCGGTCGAAAAGCCGGCTTTCCGCGTCTGCGCGTTCAAAAAAAAGAATCCATGGGAGTATGATGTCGGCCGGGGAAACACTGGATCCGTCATGCCATACCCGGTCGAAAAACCCCTTTTCGTAAACCACGCGCGTGCGTGTGCGGGACGTGAGCCCTTCCGGGTGTTTTTCGCCCACATTGATGAAACGGTTATCGTCGGAATCCCAATCGATCCATGCATCCGGGGGCACCTTGATTTCCGGCTCATGCGAGAGCTCAAGCCAGTCGAGCGTTAGTATTACAGGTACGCCCGATTGCACGGTAACCTCTACTTCACTCACCCTCTGAGGCCTGAAGAGTCCGGTAAATGGATCCGGCAGCAATGCCGGGTCATGGATTCCGCGCATTATCATCTGATCGAAGATCCAGTTGCTTCCGGCAACCGGGTTCCACGAATCCGTAAGAAAGCTTGGAGCTCCAATCCGCATTCTGCCCCCGGTCCGGTCTGTGAAGCGGATGGTGTACGGCCACAGATATGAACCGCCGAATCCGGCAGCAAGGTCGGAGGCTACATCCACGTCCGTAGCGCGCGGCCATACGCTGATCGTGTCGACTAGCCATATCCGCGTAGATTCACGCATGGCAAGTTCAAGCCCGGTTGCCATCAATTCTTGCCTCTTATCCCACGTATCATATTCACGGCGCTGAAGTTGTTGGGCGATTTCATCGAGTTCCGGGTCAGGGTCGTATGTCTGCCATAATGAATACGGCCGCCCCCGGGGTGTGTAGAAATCGTCAAGAACTCCGGCAAGATCGCGGTTTATCATCGTGGCCGCCCACCCGCCGGTATACAGGTGCCATCGTCCTGCTTTCGGGTCGCTGCCTATCCATATGGCCGAAGACTCAGCCGCGTTTCGATACATGCGTTGGACCTTGAAACCTGTTCCTTCCAGAATATTGCCTATATAATCGCCAACAAGTTCACGTGCGTCGTCGGTGCGAATAAGAATGCGGAGTTCGACGGGCTTACCTTTATAGGTCCAGATGTCGTTTATCATTTCGGCGCCGAGAGCCTTCATCTCTCCATGTATTATGTCCTCCGCCTTTTCTGGGTCATGACGGTACTTCAGTTCCAGGGCGCGCGCGGGAACAGCCAGCCTGGCATAATCCGGAAATGCCGTGTGGATTGGAAGGTAACGCTGAACCGCGAGTCCTCCGTAAAGTTCATTGGCTATGTAATCACGATCAATAAGCCAATTGAGCGATTCGCGGATTTCACGGCTTTGAAACGGGTTGAGTTCCCGTTCGTTGTCAAATCGAGCGGTATTTATCGTCAGTTCCGCCGAGGTTCCATGAGAGATGTCATGGATAACCCGGGTAGATTCCCTTATACGGTTGAAGATTGTGGGATTGGATAAACCTGCAGCGAATACATCAAGCCTGCCGCCTTCTATGAGGTTGACCGCTTTTCCGGTATCCGGCTCGCGCATGAAAACGATTTCGTCAATCCACGCTCCGCGCTGTACTCCAGCGCCTTCTTCTCCTCGGGTTTCCCATGTCAAGGATCCAGTCAGCGGTGAAAGTAACACAGCGGCTATCGATAAGAGCCGCCTTGACCGTTTCCATGTGCCTTTTCTGATGAGCAATGATCTCATGGTATTGATCATACGCAAGTTGTTCGCAATATCCAGCCATTCCATTCCCCGTTGTTATGGTTATTGTCCCTGGATGTTTATTCCGGAAAACCGGAAAAGTTTGAAACTGAAAAACATGTCCGATGATCGGCCATGAACAAAGCAGGATAACCGGGCGAAGGGGCTTGACTGGTCAAGGTCGGTGCGTAATGCTGCTGTATAAGGGATCATGGCAATCTAAAGGTGTTATCATGAAAAGAGCTGTATATACATTCATGTGCATGGTGTGCGCGGCGGTATTTACGGCCTGCGCCACGACGCCGGATCAACGGGCTGAACGCGCGGCTGAACGCGCTGAAGGCCGGGCGGACCGGCATGTGGATCGCCAGATTGACGAAGGTGTGGATCGTATGTTCGATCGCATATTCAGGCGCTGAAACTGTTGAACCTGGACTATCTTCTGCCGGGTTTCCGAGGCGGTATGAACCACAGGGTCGCTGCGATCAGAATGAAGAATAATATGTAGAGTGCCGTGAATGCAGTGGCGCTTAATTCCCAGTACAGGAGTTGATGCAGCCAGTGTTGCATAAATGTGGTGTCATAACGCGGGTCAGCTCCTGCAAGCAACCGCAACTCCATTTCCCATATTGTGAGAGGGCAGATCTGTTCCCATATCGCCTGCAGAACCACAATGCCCATGGCGGCCAGATGAGCCATGCGAAACCAGAAATTACGCACCCATACCCCATTTAAAAGATATCCCAGCCATATTCCAACTAAGCCGAGGATTACGAATCCCACGAATGCAAAATGAATTACGAGGATCGTGTCCGCCAATATCAAATATAAATTCTCCATTGTATAAATAGTATAACAGACACACAGCGGTTGCGGAAGGCCGTTCCCATCGTATTTGCCATGGCATATCCGGATATGAATGCTTCCGCCGGATTGACACGAGAGCCTTATCACTTCTTATGATCAACTCTTGAGTATGGAAATAATTATTCGAATA
Organism: Kiritimatiellia bacterium; assembly: GCA_007130845.1. Taxonomy (GTDB): domain Bacteria; phylum Verrucomicrobiota; class Kiritimatiellia; order SLAD01; family SLAD01; genus SLRP01. Next base: position 18,286 of record SLRP01000044.1, read on the forward strand.
TATTCAAATTAAGATTGTTACGCATAAGAATAAGGGCCCGCCGGGAGCCGTGCATGTCTTAACTTGCACGGAAGCCGTTACAGAATGTGCCTCCACTCTGAAAATGATAAATCTTGACGCCACAATCGTCGAGTTGGTATGCTTTTTCTGTGGTAATAAACGTAAAACAGGGAAAAAATGGGTTATGTGCGGTATCTGCGGTGAAATAAGACAGAATAATCGTCCGGTTTCAGTATCGGCAGTTGAAAGGATGACCGGGGTGCTTGAACCCAGGGGGCCGGACGATATGGGAATGTTTGTCCGTAGCGGAATGGCATTCGGTCACCGCCGCTTGAGTATTCTTGACCTGTCTGTGCACGGGCATCAGCCCATGCTTGACAATGATCTCGGCCTGGGAATCGTTTTCAACGGCCTGATATATAACTACCTTGAATTACGCGGTGAACTTGCATCGAAAGGATACCGGTTTTTCTCTTCCAGCGATACCGAGGTTATTCTAAAGGCTTATCATGCATGGGGAGATAAATGTGTTGAGAGGTTTTATGGGATGTTCTCATTTGCCTTGTGGGAGCGGGATACCGGACGGGTGGTGTTCTGCAGGGACCGACTCGGCATAAAACCTTTCTACTATACTGATCTTCCTGACGGTATCCGTTTCGCTTCCACTTTGCCTGCCTTGCTGGCGGGAGGCGGGGTAAACACGGAGATAGATCCGGTTGCCTTGCATCATTACATGTCGTTTCATGCCGTCGTGCCGGCGCCGCACACGATTATTCAGGGTGTCCGCAAACTTCCTCCCGCAACAATCATGACGATAGAGCCGGACGGCAGGCGCATTGAGAGACAATACTGGGCAGTGACATTCGGACCGCAAGAAGGCGACGAGGGTCGCAGCGAGGAGGAGTGGCAGGAACTTCTTCTGGCTGAAATGCGCAAGGCCGTGGAACGTCGTCTTGTTGCCGATGTTCCTGTGGGTGTTCTGCTGTCCGGCGGGGTTGATTCCAGCCTTATAGTCGGCCTGCTGGCCGAGGCAGGTCAACATGGATTGGAGACGTTTTCAATAGGGTTCGAGTCCGTTGGCGGTGAAAAGGGCGATGAATTTGAATATTCTGACATTGTGGCCAAACGGTTTGGAACGAATCACCACAAGATTAATGTGAATGCCGACGGCATGATTCCAGCGCTGGAACATTGTGTAAAGGCCATGTCAGAACCGATGGTAAGCCATGACGTGATAGGTTTTTATATGTTGTCGGAAAAGGTTTCGCAACACGTGAAGGTGGTGCAGAGCGGCCAGGGAGCCGATGAGGTTTTCGGCGGATATCACTGGTATCCTCCCATGCTGGAAAGCTCGGACCCGGTCAACGATTATGCGCGTGTATTTTTCGACAGGGATCATGAGGAATTTTCAAGGGCGGTTGCCCCTGAGTATGTATCCCGGGATTTCAGCCGGGAATTTGTCGCACATCATTTCGATATTCCTGGCGCAGAACGTCCGATAGACAAGGCTCTGCGCCTCGATACAGGCATAATGCTGGTGGATGATCCCGTAAAGCGTGTGGATAATACATCTATGGCGTGGGGGCTGGAGGCGCGGGTGCCGTTTCTTGACCATGACGTAGTGGAGCTTGCCGCCCGCATCCCTCCCGAGCTGAAGGTTGCAACGGGCGGCCATGGAGGCAAATATATCCTCAAGGAAGCTTCCCGCAAGGTCATTCCCAGGGAGGTGATTGATCGGCCCAAAGGGTACTTTCCTGTGCCTGCGCTGAAATATATTCAGGGCGAATACCTTGACTTCATGAAGGACATACTCAATCGTCCAGAGTCCCGTCAACGCGGGGTTATCAACCGGTCATATGTTGATGAACTGTTGAAGGACCCTGAAAAACACATTACTCCGCTCCGAAGCTCCAAGCTCTGGCAGGTGGTGCTGCTGGAATACTGGCTGCAGTCACACAATATATAAGTTTGACGGCAAACTCTTTGTCATGACCAGAAGCAAGAAAAACGATCATCGTTATCAACGGACTTTGTCGCCTTCGCTGCGCAGCTGGGAGCAGCCGCATGGCAGGGCAGCCAAGAAAATGAAATCCGATGCCGTTTTGAACATGGGATGGGGGCGCCTGATTTTCGGGCATACCTTCAAGAAAAACCGGGACATCGCAAAACTCTTGAGGGAGGAGAAGTCCGGCAAGAGGGATGTGGCCTTCTATATACGTGATCCTCATGTTATACTGGCCCTTGCTCCGCAGGAGTTGTTCCTTGACCCTTCGCACACCTATCGCCTTTGGGTGGACCAGTATCGTCATGGTGGATCAAGGCCGAAGGGATTGTTGATCCGTAGAATCAGGTCGCGGACGGATGCCAACGAGATCAACCGGATCTACGCTACCCATCACATGGTCCAGACCGATCCCGAATACATTGTCTCACATAAGAATTCGCGCGTACTTCTATACCTTGTGGCTGAGGACACCGCTACCGGCAATATAGTCGGCACGGTAGCGGGTGTTGACCATGAACTCTTCTTCAATGACCCGGAAATGGGATCGAGCCTGTGGTCCCTTGCAGTTGATCAGCAAGTACCGTATCCGGGTGTCGGCGAGGCCCTGGTGCGTTACCTTGCGGAACATTTCATGGCCCTTGGACGGTCATATGTGGATCTGTCCGTCATGCATGACAACGAACAGGCTGTTGCCTTGTATGAGAAGCTGGGTTTTCAACGAGTACCCGTGTTCTGCGTTAAGCATAAGAACCCGATTAATGAGCCTCTGTTTATTGCCCCCCCTGAAGCCTGGGAAGAGGAGTTGAATCCGTACTCGGAAATAATTATCAGGGAGGCTCGCAGGCGCGGAATACGCGTAAATGTTATAGACGCGGATTCCGGGTATTTCAGTCTTACCTTCGGTGGACGTTCTGTAATATGCCGTGAATCGCTTTCTGAACTGACCTCGGCGATTGCAATGAGCCGTTGTGACAACAAGGCGGTTACACGGCGTGTATTGACCAGGGCGGGATTGCGTCTTCCTGATCAATTTGTTGCGGGATCGGAAAAGGAAAACTCGGAATTCTTGAAATCGCATGAACGTGTTGTTGTAAAACCTGCCCGGGGTGAACAGGGCAGGGGCATAGCAGTGGATGTGCGCACGGATGAGGGTTTGAATGCCGCGGTTGAACAAGCGCGTAGGCATTGCGAGGTGGTGCTGATAGAGGAGCTTGTTGAGGGCGAAGATCTGCGTGTGATTGTCATAGATTACAAGGTGGTCGCAGGTGCCGTGCGCCGGCCGGCTGAAATCGTAGGCACTGGAAGGCACACGGTGTCCAAGCTAATAGGAAAGCTCAGCAGGCGCCGTTCCGCTGCCACGGACGGGGAAAGCCGTATTCCCATGGACGCGGAGACCGAACGGTGCGTGGAAAGCGCCGGATACGACATGGACTCCGTACTGCCTGCCGGGAAAAGTATTTGCGTGAGAAAAACTGCAAATCTGCATACCGGCGGAACAATCCATGATGCCACCGCCGAATTGCATTCCGACCTTGTAGAAGCCTCTGAACGGGCCGCCCGGGCACTGAAGATACCTGTCGTGGGTCTTGATTTCATTGTTCCGAAAATTGACGGAAATGAATATTATATTATTGAAGCCAACGAGCGTCCGGGCCTTGCGAATCATGAGCCGCAACCTACGGCGGAACGCTTCATAGACTTGCTTTTCCCTCAAAGTTCCGGAATGTAGAGGAAGCGCACGCTGATTACCCTTATGTTAAGAAATAACGCGTAATATGGAAAGTTTGAGATGAAGCAGATTCCGATTGACCTTGAATACATGACCACAATCCTTAACCGCCTGGTTGAGATTCCCAGCCCTTCAGGATATACCGACAGCATTGTTCACTTCGTTGGTGAAGAGCTGGAAAGGATTGGAATTCCATATGAACTTACCCGGCGCGGCGCAATCCGTGCTAGACTTGCCGGAGAGGGCGACGATGAGGAGGATATGCCGGCACGGGCGCTAGTGGCTCATCTGGACACTCTTGGAGCAATGGTATGTAAACTCAAGAGTAACGGCCGACTGGGATTGTTGCCCATTGGAACGTGGTCCAGCAGGTTTGCAGAGGGTAGCAGGGTCACCGTATTCAGTCAGGACGGTCCCATACGAGGAACCATTGTTCCGCTAAAGGCCTCGGGACATGCCTATGATGAAAATGTGGATAATCAGCCTTCCGGATGGGATTACGTGGAGATTCGTGTGGATGAGTTCTGTGAATCTCATGAGGATTTGAAGAACCTTGGCTTCAAGGTCGGCGACTATGTGGCAATCGATCCGAATTACGAGATCACCGACAACGGATTCATTAATTCCAGGCACCTGGACAATAAAGCAGGTGTGGCGGTGATGCTGGCTGCCGCCAAGGCGTTGAAGGAGTCCAGTGAAGCTCCGGAGATTACCTGTTATCTGCTGTTTACCATCTTTGAAGAAGTCGGCTCCGGGGCATCTTCGGTTCTTCACGGCCATATAGCGGAGATGGTCAGCGTTGATAATTCCGTCGTGGCGGAAAACCAGAACTCAACAGAGGCAGGCATTACAATCGCAATGATGGACTCCAGTGGACCTTTTGATTATCACCTTACCAACAAGCTCATAAGCCTGTGTGAAGAATACGATTTGAAATATAAACGCGACATTTTCCGGTATTACCGGTGCGATGCCGCTTCCGCTGTAGAGGCCGGCAACGACATTCGCACATCACTTATATGTTACGGCGTGGATGCATCGCATGGATATGAACGTACACATCAGTTCTCGCTCTTCGAACTGGCTAAGCTGATCACCCTCTATATGCAGTCGCCGGTAACCGTTCGCCGTGACCGTTACGAACTGGGTCCCATGAAGGGATTCCCCACTCAGCCCATCGAATGAACGCCGTGCCGGTGGAGTCGCTAATGCGCCTACTGAAGATACTTGTGTCGCCATGCCTGGCTGTCATCTACCTGTCAACGGGGTGTGCCCGTGATGAGCAGTTCGTGACGCCTCGCGATATTCCGGACGATCCCGTAAGAGGCGGAACGCTTTCCATCGCGATCCAGTCGGACGGACGCTCCCTGGACCCTCACCGGGTAACGGATGCGGCGTCCATGCGGCTTATAGAAAATATGTACGGGACGCTTATGCGTTATTCCGCCGAATATGGAGATGTTGAACCTTATATCGCTGAATCATATGAAGTATCCGAAGACCATACTGGATACACGTTTAAATTGCGCCCCGGTATACGCTTTAACAGGACAGGCCGGGAACTAACCTCTACGGATGTGAAATACTCCATAAGGCGTATCATTGAAAATGAAGTGCGGGCTGAGCACTTTGCATTCCTGGATTCGATGGATACCCCGGATGACCGCACAATTGTTTTCAACCTTGCCCGTCCCATGGCGCCGTTTCTGATATATCTGGCGCATCCAATGAATGCCGTAGTCGATCGGGACATCGTTGAGGCCGGCGGCGGTTCGCTGGATAATACCGATGCCGGAACAGGCCCCTTTCGTCTAGTTGAATGGCGGCGGGATCTGCGACTGGTAATGGATCGCAACGAGGAATATCATGTCGATGGGTTGCCGTATCTGGACAGGATTGTATACCGTCCGATTCCGGATGAAACCGCCCGAACAACCTCGCTTCGCATGCGGGAGATTGATATCAGCCTTGATGTTCCCGATAAAGATCGGAGCATACTGCAGGAGGTTGAACATGTGACTGTCGAGTCTGTGCCCGGGACATTCTGGGAATACGTCGGCATGAACAATGAACGTGCGCCTTTTGATGACAAACGGGTCCGTCAAGCCGTGGCATGGTCGATCGACCGGGCGATGGCCAATCAACTGGTCAAGTTAAACAGATCCAATATCCTTACAGGAGGGTTCTTTCCTTCTAATCACTGGGCATATTCGCAAATGGAGATTTTCCCTGAGCGGGATACTGAAAAAGCCCTGGAACTTCTGCAGGAAGCCGGCCTGCCGGACGGATTCGATGCCGTAATACGCGTCGGATCGGCATTTCCATACCAGGTTGCTGCTGCGCAGGTCATTAAACAGAACCTGGAAGATGTTGGAATCATGACGGAGATCCTGTCTGAAGAATCCAGCGTTTTCTTCGATGCTCTGGCCAGGGGCGACTTCGACATGACGGTGGTGGGTTGGCTGGGTTTCGTTGACCCGGATGAATGGCTGTACAACATATTTCATTCAGATGGACGATGGAACCAGCAGAACTATTCCAATCCAGAGGTGGATGAGCTGTTGGAAAAGGGGCGCCTGACAAGCGACAGGGAGAACCGAAGGGAGGTTTATCATGGCGCTCAAAAGAAAATTGTCAGAGACGCTCCCGTTGCCTTGCTGTACATCAACGAACAGACCTCTGCATTTCTAGATGCCGTGCAGGGTTTCAGGGTGCATCCCGCGGCTACTACATTGTCGTTGAGGGAAACATGGCTGGCGCGTTGAGGAAAATAGCTGGAACTATGAATGAGCGGCGTATGAAATCGTTATGGGCTAAAATAATTCATCCTGCCCCCGGCCGGGTTTCATGCCGAACTTTTCATGAGCAAGTCCGGTTGCTACCCTGCCTTGAGGCGTACGTTTTAGATATCCTTCCTGGATAAGATAAGGTTCGTACACCTCTTCCAACGTTCCGGCTTCCTCGCCCACTGAGACGGCCAGCGAACCGATTCCAACCGGGCCGCCGGAGAATTTGTTGAGAATTGTGTCCAATATACGTTTGTCCATCTCGTCCAACCCGTGCTCATCGATATCCAGCATGGCCAGGGCCTGGGCTGCAATGTCCTGAGTGATTACGTTGTCAGCCTTTACCTGCGCGTAATCTCGCACCCATCTTAGAAGGTTGTTGGCTATTCGAGGCGTTCCTCTGGCGCGGGCCGCTATCTCGTGCGCTCCATCGGGCATTACGTCTACATTAAGAATCCTGGCGGAACGCTCAATTATCGATTGCAGGTCTTCAGGCTTGTAATAATCGAGCCGGTTGGTTAACCCGAACCGTGATCGCAGCGGGGCTGTCAATAAACCGCTTCTCGTTGTTGCTCCAATGAGGGTGAATTGCTTGAGGTTGAGGCGCACGGACCTGGCATTCGGTCCCTGATCAATGACTATGTCGATTACGAAATCCTCCATTGCGGAATAAAGGTACTCCTCAACTGACCTGTGAAGGCGGTGAATCTCGTCTATGAATAGAATGTCCCCCCGCTCAAGATTGGTAAGCAGTCCCGCAAGATCGCCGGCCTTGTCTATTACCGGCCCTGATGTTACGCGCAGATTAACGCCCATGGCTTCCGCCAGTATATAAGCCAGAGTGGTCTTGCCGAGGCCGGGCGGGCCGGAGAGCAGGATATGATCCAGAACATCCTCGCGTTCGCGGGCCGCGGTAACGAACAGCTCAAGGCGTTCACGCACCTTGCTCTGTCCTATGAAGTCCTGGAAACGGTGTGGACGCAGACTGACATCGAATTCTGTTGCTGAGCTGTTAAGAGTATCTGTTATGAATCGTTCAGTCATAATACAATCGCCGTCAGGTTATAATATACTGGTCGTGTTTTACAATAAATGCGGCACATGAATCCCCTTTGTTGCATCCCGGTACACGGAGTATTCTAATGCCTGCTCATACGGTTTAAACGGGCCTGTGCCCTGTGTACGTCGATTAAAGATTGCCGGTTCGGTTGCTCCGAACGCTGTATCCGCTGTACCCTATTTGGTAAGGGCCTTCCTTACGATTTCCTCCACGCCGTCATCTTTTCCTGACTTGTCGGAGATGCCGCGGATCATTTTCTGGGCATCGATCTGCTTGTATCCCAAAGATATCAGCGCCAGGACGGCATCGCGCAAGCGTGTGTCGCCTTCCATTTTCCCGGATGCGCTTGAACCGGCTTCCAATGCATCGCCTTCGCTTAACTTGTGTCTCAGATCCACAACGATCCGTTCGGCCATTTTCTTCCCGACTCCGGAGATGGAGCTCAGCCTCTTTACATCGCCGTCGACCACTGCGCCGCGTATCTCCCGAGCGGATAACCCGCTGAGCACGCTCAGGGCTATGCGAGGGCCGATCCCGCTTACAGTCAGCAACATCTCGAACATGCCGCGTTCAGTATCAGTCATGAACCCAAACAGCGTGTGCGCATCTTCACGCACATGATAATGCGTCAAAATTCTGCAGGGCGAGTTTATATCAGGAAGCCGTTCATAACTGCTGAGCGGGATAGCAACTGAATATCCCATTCCGCCAACCATGATCACCACGCTGGCCGGATGCTTTTCGATAAGCGTGCCCTCAAGAAATGTAATCATCCATTCCCCTTCGTCATTTGTAGAACGCATGTAATCTTATACTCTAATCATCCGAACCGGTAATGCTTTTTGACTGCCTTGTTGACGTTCCATGTGCATGACAGACCCTTAGGGAAGGTCACAAAATCTCCGGTTGCAATGTGAACCTTGTCGCCATCCGGGGTTTCCACATCCACATCGCCTTCCAGAATCAGGCATTGTTCCGTTTCGTCATAATGCCAATCAAACCTTGATGGTTCCTTGGTCCATATGGGCCAGTTTCGAATTCCCTGCCGCTCTATGTCCTCTTCTGTGAGTCTTTCAAGCTTTATATCAGACATTAGGCCTCTCCTTGGATTTGAATTATTATGTTCAGTATATGGACTATTCGGAGTTGGATACCATTTATCATGCGGGAGCGGCCAGAAACAAGGCTTGCCTGTGTTATCAAAGATGTTGGTCTATCCAGTTCCTGTAGTTATCGGCGGAATATGCGCTGATTCTGGCATCCACGGCCTTTCCGTTCTTAAATAGAAAAACATAGGGAACTCCCTCAATACGGTAGCGTTCTACCAGTTCCGGGTTTTCATCTATATCCACCGAATGGAATACAACCCGTCCTTCATATTCCTTTGCCAGATCATCCAGCACAGGGGTGAGGCTTCTGCAATAACCGCACCAATTCGCCCAGAAATAGACCAGAACCGGTTTCTCGGACTCGCGCACCTCTTCTTCGAAGGTCTGATCGTTGACCTCAGTCATGTTTACCGGGTCATGAACACGGTCGCCGCGGAAAACTATTAACATGATGGACAGGGCAATTATAAGGAAAAGAGAATATCGGGTTATGGTTCTCATGGCGCCCTTTCCAGAAAATTGCCGCGTC
>SLRP01000164.1 GCA_007130845.1 Kiritimatiellia bacterium
GCACCGCCTGGCACCGTTCTTTCACACGCGTATCTTTGGTTACTCGATACAGCCGGCGGACCTCGGCGGCCTGTTCCGGTCGCATCGCCAATCGTAGTTTTGGGTGTCCAATTTTCATGCATCGACTATCCCAACATCTTTCAGATAATACAAGGATAATATATACCCTTAAGTACTAGCGGTTGGTATTAGGCATATCTGCCTCAATATCAACATACTGCGCAAACCGGCAAAAATCTGGTGACAACCCGAACCATTGCATTAGGGTTGTGCAGCCACTGCCAATATACTAATATTCATAACATATGGAATATCAGGCTGCCGCGGACAAGCAATACGTCTAATAATATATGAACAGACAAAGCAATCGGTTGGCCGTATACATATCCATCGGATTCGTCAACCCATGACTCTGCCACACATGACCCCTTTGCTCTATGACTGAAAAAACCATTCACTTTGACAATGCACGGGAAGCCCAGGATATTATCGGCCATCAACTCAATATGTTGCCCCGCTTGGAAAAATCCTTCGGAGTCAAGTTGACTTCACGGGACTTGTGGCTGCGGATTTCCGGAGATGAAAACAAGGTCGACAAAATGACAGGATTCATAAATGTGCTCAGAGGCGCCCGCAACAAAGGCGTTGGTCTGGAAGAACACAGCATTACGTATGCAATGGATCAATTCCTGGACGGTCAGTCAGAAGGTCTTGAGAAACTGTATACCTCCAGAATAGAAGTTGGATCAGGCAAGCCGCCCATCTATCCCAGGACCTTCGGACAGAGAATCTATATAGAATCGATCAGATCGTGCGACCTTACCTTGGGGATAGGCCCGGCTGGAACGGGCAAGACCTACCTGGCGATGGCCATGGCGGTTTCGGCATTGTTGAAAAACGATGTAAGCCGGATAATCCTTACACGCCCTGCAATTGAGGCCGGAGAAGCCCTTGGCTTCCTTCCGGGTGACATGCAGCAGAAGGTATGGCCGTATCTCCGGCCCCTGTATGATGCCCTGTACGATATGATGCCTGCTGATGACATAGAGAAGAAAATGGAGCGCGGAGTTATTGAAATTGCACCGCTGGCATATATGCGCGGTCGAACATTAAATCATGCATTCATTATTCTGGATGAAGCCCAGAACACGACCCGCGAACAGATGCTCATGTTTCTTACTCGCATGGGGTTTGATTCCAAGTGCGTTGTGACCGGGGACCTTACACAAATCGACCTTCCCCCAAGCAAGACTTCCGGACTTATCGAAGCCTGCAGGACCCTGTCGGATATAGACGGAATAGCTATAGAGGAAATGCGCGACTCGGACGTCGTGCGGCATGCCCTTGTTCAAAAAATAATACAGGCCTACCGGAATGGACGTGGTAAGGGACTGGACCGCTCGGTCCCCGAAGTAACAACAGACGAATCTTCGACTTCCAACAATGATACCGGGAAATGAAATGAGCGCGTGGATTTCAAAATACCGGTTTAAGAAGGGCAGGAGCGCCGCCGTGGACCGTAAACGGCAGATACCATGGTCAGCGGTTATGCTCGGGCTGATATTATGGATAGTCTCCCTTACGATACTGTACACGGGTAGGGGTGTAAGCCACACGAAGTTCGTGGAAGGACAACGATCGCCATCCACTGTGGTTGCCCTGGTGGATTTTGAGGCGGTGGACGTCGGAGCAACCGAATTAATCAGGCGCCAGGCCATGGATGCCGTCTTACCGGTCTTTTCCATACACAAGGAACCACATCGCGCCGCCGTCCGTAAAATCGATACGATATTCGATCTTGCCAAGAGAATCAGAAGGCAGGACTCCCAATACGATGTTCCCACTGAGGAACTCCCTGAAATCGGCGGGTTGACCCTTAACGTAAAAGATGTCCTTGAATTGTCACCAGAGGGACACGAGGATACAGTAGCATCAATCATCAAGGATGCGCTGCAATCAGCATGGCATGAAGGTATAATTTCGCCGCTTGAGCGAGCAAGTATGTTTCATGGAGTTGCGTCCGCCGGTGCCATTTCCCTTCGCCTGGCCGACGGCTCGCTTCGCAGCCCGGTAGAATTGCAGGACCTTTCTACTCCGGATGCCGCCGTGAGAGATACTGTTCACAAGGTTCGCAGTGAGCTGCGCGAACTAAGCATCCCGGTGTCCGACCGTCCGATTGCCACTCTACTGAGCGCATGCATAGAGCCGAACCTGAGATATGATGATTCCACTACAGAATCCCTGCGCTCACAGGCCGGCAGAAACGTAGACCCTGTCATGAAAACCATCCGGGCAGGCGCCACCCTTGTTCAAGCAGGGGAACGGATAGGCCAGTCGCATCTTGAGGTGCTGAGGGCTCATGAACGTAAACTGGGCGAACTGGAAACAGTCACGGAAAGACGGCTCACGCTCATCGGTCAGGGAGCGCTGCTGCTGTTCGCCATCGCAATCTGCGGCGGACTGCTGCTGATAATGAATCCCGCAATACTTTATGAAAGATCCAAGGTACTGCTCCTGATGATACTGGCGCTGTTGAGCTTTGCGCCCTCAAAAGGACTGGTCTACATGTCCGGAACGGCCTACCTCGTTTCACCATCCCTTGCGGAATTCATGCTTCCGGTTGCACTGGCCCCTCTCCTGGCTGTCATACTTCTTGGGATTTCCTCTGCTGTTGTTATAGGAATATGGACAAGTTTCGCAATAGCTGTTCTCTTTGACAACAGTTTCCCCGTGTTTGTCATGGGACTACTGGTTACGATACTGGTGGCCCATACGGCACGAGATATTAAAAGGAGAATGCACGTCTTACGCACCGGCGTATGGGTTGGTCTGGCACAGATGATTTATGCCGTAAGCCTGGCATTATTACACCAAACACCCATATCTATGGCAGCCATACAGGCCGGAACCGCCATGGGAACCGGGCTGTCGGTTGCGCTTTTGTCCCTGCTCATACTCCCCATATTGGAGGGCACCTTCAAAAATACAACCAACATAACTTTGCTTGAACTTTCCGATATGACCCACCCGTTACTGCAGCGTTTGGCGCTCGAGGCCCCGGGAACATACCATCACAGCCTCATGGTGGCAAACCTGGGTCAGTCCGCCGCCGCAGCCATAGGAGCCAACGCCCTCTTGGTACGAGTTTGCGCCTATTACCATGACATAGGCAAATTGACCAAACCCGAATTCTTTGTGGAAAACATGCAGTTAAGGGAAAACCCTCACGATGATCTGACACCCAGCATGAGCACCCTCGTGATAATTTCACACGTCAAGGAAGGCGTAAGCATGGCTAATCGTTACAATATGCCGCAGCCAATAATTGACGGAATAGAACAGCATCACGGGACAAGCCTTGTGTTCTATTTCTACCATAGGGCGATTACCCAGCACGATGGAGCTTCTGCCGAAACTCCAGTCAACGGACGCCCGGTAAGTGAAGACGACTACCGATATCCAGGACCTAAACCAAAAACAAAGGAAATGGCTGTGCTGCATCTTGCGGACAGTGTGGAAGCCGCGTCAAGGGCAATGGATAAACCTTCGCCTGGTCGAGTTGAATCAATGGTCAATGAAATTGTCGACGCCCGGCTCCACGATGAGCAGCTGGATGAATCAAACCTTACGTTCGCGGAACTTAAATCTATCAAGAAATCGTTCATTTTTACGTTGTCTAACATGCTGCATGGTCGTATCGCTTATCCCAAAGATGAAAACAGAGGTAAACAATCTCCAGAAAGAATACAGGGTTCATCCCGAGAGTATTCGAAAGTTCAGCCGGTGGATAATGGAACAGGCCCAGCGCCTCAATAATCAACTCAGTTGGGGAGAAGTTTCCATAGTGTTGATAGACGACGAGGGAATTACCAGGATCAGCCGGGAATATCTGAACCACGGTGATCGTACTGATGTAATCAGTTTCACGTATCCACCGCTTCCTGGAAGTTCCCTGTATAGCGGTGAAGTACTGGTAAATGTTCAGCAGGCCGTCCGGGAAGGCATATCTAGGGAAGGACCGCAATTGGAACTGGCGCTGTATATTGCGCACGGCTGCCACCACTTGACGGGCGCTACAGATACAACGCCTGCCCTTCGCCGGGACATGCGCAGGATGGAAGAGAGCTGGCTCCGCCGGGCCGTTGCAGAAGGAAAGATTCAAAAAATGATTGAGGATAAGGCATAATAATACAAGATGAATGCAGAACTCATCGACATCCCCGTCACAACGCTTCTTTACAGCATTGCATTGCTGATTCTTGGATCCTTTCTGGCCACATTGCATCTGGCGTTTCAACGCGCGGGGGATGCAGGTATAGCCAGGCTGACACAGAAGTTTCCAAATATGGAAAGATACAGCTTCTGGATATCCAGGTGGGAGGTCATGAACTCAACGCTTATGATCGTGTGGACCCTCTTGGCGCTTTCAGCAATTATTCTATGGTTCCGTGTCTGGCTCCCGTCGGAAGAGTCTTGGAATCCAGCCGGCATCGCTTTTACAGGCATTCCGGCTCTCTTTGCCTTCATATTTGCCCTGCGCGTCATTCCCGTTATTCTTTCCGAGAGTTATGCCGATCGCTTGACCCTTACGTTTCTGCCGCTTGCCATTGTATTGTCCATACCGCTTTACATCCTGGCCCGCCCCCTATCCCTTTTGGAACAGCGTATGCTTTCCTTGCTTATAACCGGCTCTGACGATATTGACAGGCCATCGTCGGAAGACGAAATCCTCCAGCTTGTAGAACAGGCATCGGAAGGAGAACTGGAAGAAGAGGAGCGACAACTCCTGCGAAGTGTATTTGAATTCGGAGAAACAGTAAGCCGGGAAATAATGACGCCGCGCGTGGATATCGAAGGTCTTGAATTCACTGACTCCATCAGTGCATGCGCAAACAAGGTTAAAAACGGAACATTCTCGCGTTACCCTGTTTTTTCAGGTTCACAAGACGATGTAAGAGGCATTGTACACGTCCGGGAACTGCTCAAATGCGTGGTGGACAATCTAGGAGATAAACCCGTCTCCACACTGTGCAATAAGATAACCTTTGTTCCTGAATCAATGCCTATAAACGAACTGTTCCGACTGCTTCGCTCTGAACGTTCCCATATGGCAATGGTGGTGGATGAATACGGCGGCACGGCTGGGCTGGTTACCATGGAGGATATTATAGAGGAGCTGGTCGGGGAGATTCACGATGAATTCGATGCAGCAGAAACCAGAATCCAGAGGCTTTCCGACCATTCGGTACTCCTGGATGCACGTATTCCTGTTCATGAGGTCAATGAATTAATCGAGGTTAACATCCCTGAAACCGATGATTATGACTCCGTAGCAGGATATATTTTTCATAAATTAGGGCGAATACCCCGTCCGGGGGAAATAATAAAGGATAACGAATTCGAGATCACTGTACACACAGCCAGTACACACAGGATTCATACCGTGAGGGTCATAAAGAAATTTCATGAATATACCGACTGAACTTCCCGGAACTGCGCAATGAGTTCATTTCATTTAATTGCACTCCCTCCGCCCATCAGTTCTGATCGGAGTGGGCAAGCAAGGAACTGCTGAGTATCAAAACACAAGGGAGAACATGTTACCCGGCGCATTCTTTTCCATGCAAGCGTAGTTGCATAAAAAGGACCACCTCGAATACTATTCGCTTATAAAACAACACTGGCAGCGGCCGTTAATAATTTAAGGAGAGTGAAATGGCCTCATCACTGGGCAGGAATTTCAGAAACAATATAATAGTCGGGCTTTTTCTTGTTGCCCCAATCTTCATCACGGGGTTCATTTTCGCGTTTCTTATCAGACTGATAGCGGATAACGCGCTGATAAAGGCCGCCACAAGCGCGATTTTTCGAATGCTGCCCGAAATCGTGCAGGACGGCACGGTAAAATTCCTTCTGGGGCGCATTCTTGCCCTGATCCTTGTATTAATGGGATTGTTTCTTGTGGGCTTCTTTGTGCGGAGCTTCTTCGGTAGAAAGCTCTATCGTATCGGTGAGAAATTACTCACACGTATCCCCGTGTTCAACAAGATATATATCCAGATCAGACATATAAGCGAAACTATCTTTGCTCAAAGGGAGACTATGTTCAAGGAAGTCGTCATGATGGAATACCCGCGAAAAGGTATCTATTCAATAGCTTTCGTGACATCCAGCGTTCCAGACCACTTCCGGTCCCGTATCGACTGGCCCGAACAAGATCAGAAATTCGCCGCTCTGTTTGTACCCACCACCCCCAATCCGACATCGGGATTGTTGATTTTGGCGCCACGCTCCGAATTGACCACTCTGCCGATTTCTGTACCCGATGCCATGAAACTGGTAATTTCCGCCGGAGCGGTATATCCTGGAGAAGACGACGAGATAAGCGACCGCCCCACCCTGCTGGACAAGCTTGAAGGCTGGATCACACGCGAAACCAAGCTCGATCCGTCACAGATACATGATAAAGACCAGCCGGATACCCGGGCCGGCCAATGATTGTCAATTGCAGAACCAAATGATTTCTCGAACACAGGCCATCGTCCTTCGGTATTATCCAATAGCCAACACCTCTAGAGTGGTCATATGGCTCACGATGGACGCAGGCCGAATATCAACAATGATCAAGGGGTCCCTTCGCCCGAAGAGCATGTTTCTCGGCCAATACGACCAATTCTATACATGTGAACTTCTATACTATACAAGATCCACACGGCAGCTGCACATAGCAAGGGAGTGTTCTCCGATCAAATGGAGGCCGGAGTTGCGCAGGAACTGGAAGGCTTCGGCCGGAGCATCATATTTCGCAGATCTGTACTTCCGACTGAGCCCTCCCGGAGCACATCATGCAGGGTTATTCATATTACTTGAAAAGACATTGGACGATCTCAATGTCCATGGCGTCTTAGAACCTGTTATCTTCTGGTTCGAACTGCAGCTTCTAAGCCGCCTGGGCCTGGCACCGCAGCTCAAGCAGTGTCTGAGGTGCAACAGGGAGATTATATCTGGGCTAATGACGGCCCTTTTTTCAAATGAACTTGGAGGAATATTATGCGCGTCATGTGCAAACATCTCAGCGGAACAGTCCGCCGTGATCCCGCCCGATGTTCTAAACATGCTTTTGAGCTGGCAGTCCAGCGACAGCGCACGAATATGCAGAAGTACGCGGTGTACAGCACCTCAGCTCGCCTCCCTGGATATGATCCTCAGGAAGTTCATTGAATTTCACCTTGGTATTTCTCCGGCAAGCCGTCAACTCGCATTGAATGTGTTGCGACGCAATCCATGAAAGAATATTGTCCTATAAGACAGCTTTTCTGCAATAACTCCATCAGGTCATCACAAACAATAAAGGAACACTTGAAAGAAGCACGGCCAACCAGCTACAATTCGGGTGCTGACCATGGCTGCCACACCCTTGCAGAGTCTTGTATGGCAGGAGAGCATTGATGTTTACCAATGTATGGAATATTTTCTGCAGAGTTCTTCTGATCGCTGGTGTTCTTATCACCTTTATAATCCTGGTTGAACTTTTTCGTATTTTCATGCTTTTTAACAGGATCAGCCCTGTGCTTGCATGGGCCTATGTGATAGTGATTGTATGCTTTCTTATTATGGGAATATTTTATAGCCTGCGCCGAATGATCCTGTACCCGCGTGCCATTACCCCACCTCCCCTTCCGGATGACGATGAGGCCACGTACCATGAAATGCGCCGGTATTGCAAATACCTCATTCGCTACCTCGATAGGTTGTCGAAGAACCCCGGACTTCACGACCATGAACGCGCAAGCGCGCTCAACCAAATTAATAACATTGAAGGCATATTGAAGGCTCATCCATTGAAAGACGACTTGCAGCGCGCAATCCAGAATACCGAAGCTGAAATAATTCATCCCATCATAAATACCCTTGATGAACTGGCAGAGAGGGAGGTTAGACGAAGTGTCAGGGACGTAATGCTGGGAGTAACATTAAGCCCCTATCATAGCATAGATATATTTATTGTGCTGTACCGCAACACCGCCATGATCCGCCGGATTATGGCTATCTATTACACCCGCCCCCCAGCAAGGGAAGAATACCGTACTCTGCGGGACGTATTGAAGGTCGTCGCAACGGTTAACTTCCTTTACATTGGCCGCAATCTTGTTGAGAACCTTTTCGCATTCGTGCCGGTAATCGGACGCATCGCAGACGATATCGGCCAGGGCCTGGGTGCAGGCCTCTTCACATCGGCAGCCGGACATGCAGCCATGCACCGGTCCGCTGCGTTCCGGGGTTGGAATAAACAGGAAGCGTCCGAAACGCTTAGCAAAAACATGACGGTTTTCGCAAGAGATGTTAAGAACATCTTTACCAGGGATGTCCTGCCGGACATAAAGGGCCGGATCATGGCGGAAGCGCCCCCTGATGAGGCCCGGCAAGCCGGATTCATTAACAATATCAGTCTGGGAATTGGTAAAGCCCTTGACTCCACAGTGAAAGCCGCAGGCAACTTTATAGTTAAACCGGCAGTCGCAGGAGCGCAGGGGGCGGTTGACAGCGGTACTCAATGGATACGTCCTAGAAGAAACGGGAAGCCATGAAGAAAGGGTGCCATGAAATCATATCCAAACCTGTTGTGATACCTGCTTTGGGTGCCCATGTAACCGAAAAGGGCGTAAGATTCACTATCTTCAGCAGACACGCCACAAAGGTGTGGCTCATGCTCTTCAACAATCCTGATGATGAACGCCCATACGCACAGTACGAACTTGATCCCGACAGCCACCGATTCGGCGATGTCTGGCATATCCATGTAAAGGACGCCCGGGAGGGACAGTATTACCTCTATCGTATGAAAGGATCTCCTCCTGATACTCATGCCGATCATTTTCACCCGCGGCATTGGCTCCTGGACCCCTATGCCAGGGCTGTCTCAGGCCATTATCCATGGGGCAACAGGAATCATTACCGCTCCGATACATTTCCGAAAGGCGGGGCACGTTTTCCAAAAGGAATTATCCTCGCAGACGATTTTGACTGGTCTGGTGATGTTAAACCTGAGACCCCCA
>SLRP01000139.1 GCA_007130845.1 Kiritimatiellia bacterium
CCAGTATTTGTTATGAGCGGCCGTTATGAATATTTATATTGCATCACAAAACAACTCAATGCGGAAACTGACGACACCAACGCTGTTCAAAACCCTGCTTGCAATGCTGCTTGCAACGGGATTGACCGGGTGTCTGGTTACATCGGAGCAACCGAAGACCGACGCAACTCCCGCTCAACCCCGTGTTGACGTACTTCTGGAGTCCACGAAAAGCTGGGATGGAACCATGTTGCCATCCTATCCTGATGAACAGCCTCAGATCAGCATTTTGCGGATTGAAATCCCGGCGGGCGCACGTCTCCCCATGCATCTGCATCCGGTTATCAACGCCGGCGTCCTTATTGAAGGCAACCTGACGGTATTCAAGGAAGACGGGAACAGCTTTGACATAAACGAGGGCGATGCCGTAATTGAAGTTGTGGATCAATGGCATTACGGGCACAACCAGAAGGACGATCCCGCAGTAATAATCGTTTTTTATGCCGGCACTGAAAACCTCCCCTTATCCATAACAAAACCTTCCGATGAAACGACCGGCAATAGCAGGCAGTTACAACCTTCAAACTGAGAATCACCATCCGGCTTCGACCTCAATTTGAGAGCGACTGCGGAAACCGTATTAATCTCCCGTCAGTCCAAACGTTTTTCCCATATAGAGGAGCCGTTTATCATCAATGTATCCGACACCCTTGAAGTCACGCCGGCAGGATTGGTTAGTGTGATATATATTGGAATTATGGGCCTTAAGAAGCTATGTTCATTACATGCGAAGGCCTGTAATTGTTGTATTGAGAGTAATACTCCTGGTTTATGCGGGCATGTTGATCATGTTGGCCGGATGTCAGCGACAATTCATTTATTATCCCAGCCGGGCATCTGAGCAGGGCCTTCTGGACATTGCCAGGGGTGTCAATATGGAACCATGGCGCGACCCGGACGATAGGATTATCGGATGGAGGACTTCATCCGATGATGATGAAACCGGGAATGTAATGGTGGTTTTCCACGGCAATGCCGGATATGCATTGCATCGCACATATTTTTCCGAGGGATTCAAGTCAATCTCGAGGTCTGATAAATGGGATGTATATATCTTCGAATATCCAGGTTACGGAGCGCGGCCGGGACGGCCGTCGGAAAAGGCAATCAAGGAAGCGGCGGTCTCTGCCGTGCATGGTCTTACGGAAAAAGGTCATGATGTATATCTTATTGGGGAGTCCCTTGGCGGAGGTGTCGCATGTTATCTGGCCGGGAAAAAACCTGATGACATTAAAGGTCTGTTCCTTATCACACCGTTCACCAGCCTTGTTGATGTAGGGCGGCATCACTACCCGTTTTTCCCAGTCGGCCTCCTTTTGCGGGAACGGTACGACAACCTTGATGCGCTTGAAAACTACGGCGGTCCAGTGGCGTTCATGCTCGCGGAGCGCGACGAGATCATACCTGCAAGTCTCGGCATGCGCCTATATGAAGAATATGACGGGCCTAAAAAACTGCATGTTCAGGAAGGACGCACGCACAACACACTGATGTTTCCACCCGGGGCGGAATGGTGGGACGATATATCGGCATTCCTGCTTGAATCAGGCGGCTGATGACCCCGGCGCTGCCATGGTTTACTGCGTATGCTCAGATAGGGTTTCTATCAATTTCTCCAGCTTCTCGCTCTTTTCCAGCAACTCCTTCTTCCTGTCCTCATGCATGGCCACAACATTACGCGGGGCCTTGTTAATGAAGTCCATGTTCCCGAGTTTCCTGGTTGTACGTTCCAGATCCGAGTTTACCTTCTCGAGCTGGATTGCAAGCTTCTTGATCTCCGCCTCCGTGTCCACCACCCCTCTGACCGGCATGTAGACACCTCCCAGCTGACTTACCGCACTGGGCATTGCCTTGCCGGGTTTAAATTGGCGGTCTATCGTAATCTCGCGGGCATTGAGAAGACCCGCCAATGAATCCCTGTCCTTCTGCAACATGCGGGCGTATTTCTCATTGGTGGGCCGGATAAATAGTTCGATATCCTGTCTGGGGACTACCCCGTAATCGGCACGCAATGTACGGACAACCCTTATCAGATCGTGTTTGGCATCCACATATGAAACCACATGCGAAGTCACGCCCCATCCCTCGAGTTCATCAAGATCCCTTGATTCCGGCCACGGGGCAATCATGATGCTTTCCGAAACGGACCGGTACCCCATGGACTGCCACAACTCCTCTGTGACGAAGGGCATGAGCGGATGCAACACGCGCAGGGCATGTGAAAAGACATAATGCATGACCTTGATGACCTGTTCCTTCCGGGGTTGATCGTCACCGTAAAGAATGGGTTTGGAGTATTCCACATACCAGTCGCAGTATTGATGCCACAGGAAGTCATAAAGGCCGTGCGCGAGATCGTTGAACCGGAAGCGTTCCAGGCTTTCCGTGCAACCGGCCAGGGTTTCATGAAGCTTTGCCAGGATATGCTTGTCGTCAGCGCTGAGGTTGCCCCTGTCCAGAACCGGGTTGTCAAAGTCAGCTGGAGTTTCCTGGGAATGCATTTTCATATACCTGGCGGCATTCCATAACTTGGTGGCGAAATTCCGGCCTATCTCAAATTTATCATCCGACAAATACACATCGGACCCGGTAGCAGTTATCATCACTAGGCTGAATCTCAGAGCGTCCGCGCTGTATTTGTCGATCACTGTCAAGGGGTCTATTGAGTTCCCCAGGCTCTTGCTCATTTTAAGGCCTGCGTCGTCCCTGACCGTGCCGTGAATGTAAACGTCGCGGAACGGGATATCGTCCATGCATTCGATTCCGGCCATTACCATGCGGGCAACCCAGAAGAAAATAATTTCGGACCCTGTTACAAGGGTATTTGAAGGATAGTAAAACTTGAGATCATCGCTTTCTTCCGGCCATCCGAATACGCTGAACGGCCACAACCATGATGAAAACCATGTGTCCAGAACGTCCTCGTCCTGCCGGGTTTCACCTGATCCGCATGAGCCGCATTTTTCAGGATTTCCGCGGTCCGCCCATTCACTGCCGCATGCATCGCAATAGTATACGGGAATGCGGTGTCCCCACCAGATCTGCCTGGATATGCACCAGTCCCTTATGTTTTCCATCCATTCCTGATAAACCTTTGTCCAGCGTTCCGGGACGAATTGAATATCGCCTTCGTTTACGGACTCCAGGGCCGGACGCGCAAGAGGCTTCATCCGAACAAACCATTGAGGAGAAAGACGAGGCTCAACCACGGACTCGCAGCGATAGCAATGACCGACGGCATGCTGATGAGGCTCGATCTTCTCCAGCATTCCCGCCTCTTTCAGATCCTCAACGAGGTTCTCACGGCACTGGAAACGATCCTGGCCCTTGTATGGACCCGATTCATCGTTCATGAAGCCGTTGTCGTCCATTATGTTTATGCTGGCAAGGTCATGGCGTTGCCCCATCTCGAAATCGTTGGGATCGTGCGCGGGTGTAACCTTGAGAACGCCTGTCCCGAACTCGGGATCCACCAAATCATCCTGAACGACTCTCAATTCCCGGTTGAGGATCGGGAGCATGACGACCTTATCGGCAATAGATTTGTAACGGTCATCGCGCGGGTTAACGGCCACGGCCACGTCGCCCAGCATGGTTTCAGGCCTGGTTGTGGCAACCAGCACATAGTCCTTTCTTCTCCCGCCCTTTATCGGGTATCTGATATAATAGAGATTGCCGTCCACTGAACGGTGCTCGCTCTCCTCGTCAGATAATGCGGTCCGGCAACGGGGGCACCAGTTGATTATATAGTTTCCACGGTAAATAAGGCCCTTATCGTAGAGCCTGACAAAGACCTCTGTTACCGCCCGGCTCAAGCCTTCATCCATCGTGAAGCGTTCCCGCTCCCAATCACAGGACGCACCGAGCTTTTTCAACTGGTTGATGATGGTGCGGCCGTATTTCTTCTTCCACTCCCACACCCTTTCAACAAACTCTTCTCGCCCCAGGTCGTATCGCGTCTTATCTTCCTTCTGGAGCTCGCGCTCAACCACGTTCTGGGTGGCTATGCCGGCATGATCGGTTCCGGGCACCCATACGGTGTTGAAGCCCTGCATTCGGCGCCAGCGTATCAGCACATCCTGAAGGGTGTTGTTAAGGGCGTGTCCCATGTGCAGTATGCCGGTTACATTCGGGGGCGGGATAACTATGCAATAGGGTGTTCCACCCCTGGAGCTGTCTCCGTGAAAAAAACCGCGTTCAGTCCACCACGCGTACAATCTGTCCTCAACGGCTTTCGGATTATATGTTTTGTAGAGTTCCGTCATATGATCGTTTCTTCTTTCAGGATTATATAAGGAAAACAGGCAATTCCGAGCGGGCATTGATCCGCAGGCATCAGGTGTGCGACCGCTTTTCCTCGTTGGAATCCCGACGCCCGTCCCCGGCCTTGTCCTCCTCCAGGAACATTTTGTATTCCACGCTGTCGACCAGCGCCTCCCAGGAGGCCTCTATAATATTTTCAGACACCCCGACGGTGCTCCAGCTGTCGTGCCCGTCGCTGGACTCTATGAGAACGCGGGTCTTGGCGGCGGTGTGTTCTTCCGGGTCCAGAATACGAACACGGTAATCGGTCAGAAACACCTGCGCTATTTGCGGGTAGAACCGCGTCAATGCCCTCCTCAACGCATTATCAAGCGCGTTTACAGGGCCGTCCCCTTCAGCCACGGTATGTTCAGTCTGTCCGTCCACGGAAACCTTAACCGTCGCCTCAGAGCGGCATGGTTCATCCTTCTTGTCCTTTTCGACCATCACCCTGAAACCCTCCAGGTTGAAGAAGGATTTATGAGACTTAAGAACCTTCTGGATCAGGAGTTTAAATGAGGCCTCGGCGGCCTCGAATTCATAGCCTTCACGTTCAAGCCGTTCGAGCTCCTTCAGGATACTGCGCACTTCCGGCGAGGATTTGTCCATATCCAGATGCATCTCAACGGCCTTCAGAAAAACATTGCTGGCCCCTGACAACTCCGAAACCAGGATACGCCGCTCGTTTCCGACATCTTCGGGCTTGATATGCTCGAAACTCTGGGGATTCTTGCGAACGCCGTCGACGTGCATCCCGGCCTTGTGAGCGAATGCGCTGTCGCCCACATATGCCGCCTTGTTGTGCGGACGGAGATTTGCAAGTTCGTAAACGAACTGGGATACATCCCGCAATTGTTTCAGCGAGCCGTCCTTGAGACAGGCATACCCCATTTTAAGAGTAAGGTTCGGAAGTATAGAAACGAGGTTGGCATTCCCGCACCGCTCGCCGAATCCATTTATTGTGCCCTGTACATGCACAGCCCCCGCTCGCACCGCCGCCAGGGAATTGGCCACGCCGAGCTCGGAGTCGTTGTGAGTGTGAATACCGATCGCGGCATCAAACCGTCCGGCCACATCAGTCACTATCTCACTGATCTCGTGGGGCAGCGTACCCCCATTGGTATCGCAAAGAGTCAAAACATCCGCGCCCGCTTCAGCCGCGGCCATCAAGGTGGAAAGCGCGTATTCCGGATCGTCCTTGTATCCGTCGAAGAAATGTTCGGCGTCATATACCACTTCCTTGCCCTGTTCCTTGAAAAAGCGCATTGTGTCGCCGATCATGGCCAGGTTTTCCCGGTCTGTGGTGCGGAGAACGTCCCGCACATGCAGGCGCCAGCTCTTGCCGAAGAATGTTATGACCGGTGTATCAGCCTCCATCATCGCCATCACACCCGCGTCTTCAGCCGCGGAAATATTCGCGCGGCGTGTGCTGCCGAAAGCGGCTACCTTTGAATGGCTCAATCCCTGCTTCTTCACTTCACGGAAAAACTCCATGTCCTTGGGATTAGAAGCGGCGTATCCGCCTTCGATATAGTCCACACCGAACTGGTCAAGCCGTTTGGCTATGCGCAGTTTGCCTGCTGTAGAAAAGGACACTCCCTCCCCCTGGGCCCCGTCGCGCAGGGTGGTATCATATATGTATATACGTTTCATTGCTGAATCAGATGCATTTCAAACGCCTCGTGCAATACCTGCACGGCCTTGTCAGCGTGTTCCCTGCGGATCACAACGGATATCTTTATTTCCGAAGTGGAGATCATCTCGATATTAATGTTGTTTCTAGATAATGTATCAAACATGCGGTGTGCTACGCCTGAATGGCTGCGCATGCCCACACCCACAATACTTATCTTTGCTATATCATCGTCGTAATTGACTCCCGCGGCCCCTACGGAGTCAACCAGACCCTCCATGGCCGAACGCGTACGATGAAGCTCGTCGCTCGGAGTGGTAAAGGACATATCCGTATGGCCTGCTTCGCTTACGTTCTGCACTATCATGTCCACATTCACATTGGAAGCGGCAAGATCCTTGAATACGCTGGCTGCAACGCCGGGTTTATCGGGTACGTGATGAATCGTAACCTTGGCCTGATTCTTATCCGCTGCCACACCTCTAACAACAATATGTTCCATTGTATCAACCTCTTCCTTGACCACTGTGCCGGGGTTTCTGTCGAAACTGGACAGCACTTCCAGTTCAACGCCGTATTTCTTGGCGAATTCCACCGCCCTGGATTGAAGAACCTTAGCACCAAGGCTTGCCAATTCCAACATCTCGTCATAGGCGACTTCATCAAGTTTACGGGCCTGGACGACAACTCGAGGATCCGCCGTGTACACTCCATCCACATCCGTGAAGATCTGGCACCGGTCCGCATTGAGCGCCGCCGCGAGCGCGACGGCCGTCGTGTCCGAACCTCCTCGGCCGAGCGTAGCGATGTCCTCGGTAGGGGACAAACCCTGAAAGCCGGCCACTATTACTATAAAGCCCTCGTCCAGTCGCGATTGGATCCGTTCAGGCCTTATGCCCAGTATCTTGGCCTTGGTGTGAAACTTGTCTGTCGATATGCCTGCCTGAGGCCCGGTCATGGAGATCGCCTTTGCGCCCATGCCGTGTAGAGCCATTGCAAGAATAGCGACGGATATCTGCTCTCCGGTTGACAACAACATGTCCATTTCACGGTCGTCAGGCTGAGCGCTGACCTGGCGGGAAAGTGATATTAGGTTGTCTGTGGTCTTTCCCATGGCGCTCACCACTACCACCACGGAATGACCTTCCTTCTGCGTATCGAATACACGCCGGGCAACCCTGTTCATGCATTCGACATCAGCCACCGAACTGCCGCCATATTTCTGTACCAGCAAACCCATCAGCTCTCCTAATTGATTGTCATACTCGATCGCCAATTCAGTATCCGGCCGTCCAACCCGGGCGGCCTCCATTAAGAAATCAATTATCTCCCTACAAAACCGGCATGATCCTTTCCAGAGGCATAATCCCCAGAGATCCCGCTTTACATTCCTCTTCGTCCCAATGCGACACGTCGTCCGCAACAATGCCTTCTCCGAACATCACCATGGGCAATGGCGCCTGCACGGCAATGCCGGATTCTGTAGGGGTAAAGGAATCCGTAGTCAATACAAGACGAAATGGGCGTTGTGATTCCAGAACCGTCATCAGCGGGGCCAGGACATACCTGTCCAGCTTTTCAAGCGCCCATACCTTGTCCGTTGCGCTCCCGTATCTTCCGCCCTCCATAGGAGACTCCGCATACACCACGAGCAAGTCTGTATCGGACAATCGTTCCATGAGCCGGGCGACCGCAAAATCAGGAGGCTTTTTATCTACAGCATTCCATGGATTCACAAGTTCAACGGTATTCATCCCTGCAAGTCCCGCCAGCCCGCGCGCCATGGCGTTGGATGTGAGCATGCAGCCTCCCTGCAATCCTTCCACGTTGACCGATCCGGGATCGGGGACGCGGCCTCCCCCCCACAACCATATGCCGTTTGCCGGGTTCTCTCCCAAATCTATGCGAACCTCGTTAACCGGGTGCCCTTCAAGAACTTTGTTGGCGCCTTCTATGAAATCACGCAGTAAATCCGATTTCCGGTGTATGGGCAGGACGTCGTTCAGGTCGGCGCCTTCGGCCCTGAAAGGTGATATTCCGGAAGGATTATTGCCGGATTCGACCTTAACACGAACCAGTACCCTGGTCGGACCAAGAACTTCAAGCAGTATTTCCGAAGGGTCGCAGACCTCCTGCAATGAAGCGGTCAATATCCTGGTTTCCTCCAGGCTCAGCGGCGGTATGGCGCCCCGGCACAACGTGTTGCCGTCCATGGTCACAAAGTTGGCGCGATATACCATGTGGTCCCTCCCCGCCTCCATCCCGGCAGAGAGGGCCTCAAGCGGCCCGCGGAAAAGGCGTCTGGCATCGGAGGCGGGAATACCCAGCAGCAGCGCAAGAACGACCTCGTTACGGTCTTCAAAACCTTCGGGACATCCGCTCAACATACCGCCGCGCCCGTTCTCCGCCAGACGCCCGGCTGAAGACGCCCTTGCCGCCTGCAAGGGAGTGCGCCCGTCCAGATCGTCCAGAGGGGCATCGGCAACCCCCTCATATATGACAACAATCTTCTTCAATCAAAATCCTCGATACGATACCTGACCGTGGCTGCTCCCACTTCATCCAGTGCGTCAATCTCTTCTAGGGCATTGCGAAAATCCCCTTCCACGGCATTATGAGTCAAAATTATCACGGGGACATATTCGCCGGTGCTCTCCTCCTGCTGTATGACGGAAGCAATGCTTATTCTATGTCCGCCCAGAATCCTGGCAACCTTTGCAAGCATTCCGGGCTCATCTCTCAGAGACAGCCGCAAATAATAACGGACCAGGATGCTTTCCGAAGGTTTAAGATTCCCGCCGCCTGACGAGTCGACAGGGGAAGGCACACGACCGGAGGTTCCGCAGGCTATATTCCTTGCGACATCCAAGATATCACCTACCACAGCGCTTGCCGTGGGTTCCCTGCCCGCGCCCCTGCCGTAATACATGGTTTCACCAACAACATCGCCGCTTACCAGAACAGCGTTGAATACGTTTCCTACCGAGGCAAGCAGATGAGATAACGGGACAAGGGTAGGATGGACACGTACATCCAGCGCCCCGTCGGATTCCTTAAGGATA
>SLRP01000037.1 GCA_007130845.1 Kiritimatiellia bacterium
TCAATGATCCTTGAACATAACAAAGGGGCAATTCTCATGGTGAATAAATGGGACATTGCGGAAGACGTTACCGAGCGCGGATATACGAAAGCGCTGAGGAGTGCGCTTCCTTTCATGGGATTCGTGCCAATAGTGTACGTTTCTGCGCAGAGCGGATATAACATCAGAAAGAGCATCGAAACCATCGATTATGTAGCCTCTCAGGTTCGCTTTGAATGTTCCACAGGGCTCTTGAACAGGGTCCTTCATGATGCATTCGACAGGGTCCAGCCCCCGGTGGTATACGGTCGCAGGTTGAAGTTGTATTATGCCACCCAGACCGGAGTTCAGCCTGTCCGTTTCCGCCTGTTCGTTAATCATCCACGGCATATGTCCAGCAGCTACGAGAGCTATCTCATTAAGCGTTTGCGCTCGGCTTTCGGTTTGGAAGGGGCTCCCGTCGTCCTGCAGCCCAGATCGCATAGATGATTCAAGTTGTCGTGCGAATCCGATACTCAATATCTGTGCAAGGCTGGAGCATCGCCTTTTATGAGTTATATCTCGCAGTGCCGACAATCGCTGCTGATCTTCCATAAGATCATCATTTGTAGGCGATAATAAAAATATAACTTTTGTCTTGATCATACCGGATATAGTGTATACCGTCTTGAAGATCACCATATACAACAATATATTGTGGCACATGTATATGATTTAGCCTGTTGAAATCTGCAATTGTCTGCCCTGTACAGGGTTAAGCCGTAGTCAAATAAAGGAGAGTCCGTCATGCTTGAAGAAAGAGCGTCCATTGATCTGGAAACCCACAAGTCGCGTTCATCGTCAGGGCAATCCGATTCGCCGACCCGGGGCAGGAAGGATTCCTCAAAGACAAAGAAGGGCTGGTCGGTTCCGCGCGTCTTCAGCGCATCTGACAAACATCCTTTCGATCAGATTGAATGGGAGCGTCGCACCGCCGGAATCACCGATGATAAAGGCCGCACCATTTTTGAGCAGACGAATGTGGAGGTTCCCAAGACATGGTCCATGCTTGCCACAAATGTAGTGGCATCCAAGTATTTCTACGGCGAAATAGGAACATCAGAGCGTGAATACTCTGTTCGTCAGCTGGTTCACCGCGTGGCCAGGACCATTGCCGACTGGGGATATCGTGATGGATACTTCAAAACCAAGAAAGATTCCGAAACCTTTTACAGGGAACTGTCCTTTCTTTGCGTAAACCAGTTCGGCGCCTTCAACTCTCCGGTATGGTTCAATTGCGGGCTGTATGATCAGTACGGAGTGGGAGAGAACGGAGGCCAGGGAAACTTTCATTACGACGGCAAGACAAAGAGTGTGCAGAGGGCCCGGACGCAATACGAGCACCCGCAATGCGCCGCATGCTTTATACAGTCGGTGGAAGATACAATGGAGGGTATCATGGAGCTTGCGTGCAGCGAGGCCATGCTCTTCAAATATGGAAGCGGAACCGGCACGGATCTCTCCACGATCCGCAGCACCCATGAGAAATTGAGCGGCGGCGGCCGGCCCAGCGGTCCCCTGTCTTTTCTGAAGGTTTACGATGCCATTGCAAGCGTGGTGAAGTCCGGCGGCAAGACCCGCAGGGCGGCAAAGATGAATACATTGAAGGTTCATCACCCCGACATTAAGGATTTCATCAACGCCAAGCCCGCCGAGGAGAAAAAGGCGTGGGCCCTGATTGAGGCCGGTTATGACGGCGATTTCAACGGCGATGCCTACGGTTCAATATGCTTTCAGAACGAAAACCTCAGCATACGGGTAACCGATGATTTCATGCAGGCGGTTCTGGAGGACCGTGAATGGCAAACCCATTATGTTACAGATGCATCCAAGCCCGGTCCTTCATACAAGGCGCGCGATCTGATGAGATGGATAGCTGAAGGAACATGGATATGCGGAGATCCGGGATTGCAATACGAGGACACCATCCAGCGCTGGCATACGTGCAAGAATACCGCTCCCATAAATTCATCGAACCCATGCAGCGAGTACATGTTTCTGGATGACACCGCATGTAATCTTGCTTCGTTGAACCTCATGAAGTTCGTGGATGCGAAGGGTGTGTTCGATGTCGGCAGATTCAAGTCCGCCGTTGACATATTTATCACTGCTCAGGAGATAATCGTGGACAATGCGAGCTATCCCACCGAGTCCATAGCCCGCAACAGTCATATCTACCGTACGCTTGGGCTGGGTTACGCCAATCTCGGATCTTTGCTGATGTCGTTCGGTTTGCCTTACGATAGTGACGAAGGGCGCGGGATCGCAGGGGCTATAACAGCCATAATGCACTTGGAGGCCTATTCGCAGTCAGCCCGTTTGGCAGGGCTTCTCGGGCCGTTTGAAGATTATAATGACAATCGTGACGTCATGCAGGATGTCATGAGGATGCACGTCGATGCCATAGGTTCAATCGAGAAGCTTTGCCCCGATTATCTTGCAGATGCAGCTCGCGAATCCGGCAAGAATGCTCTTGCTCTTGGGGAGGAACACGGATACCGGAATGCACAGGTGACGGTTCTGGCCCCTACCGGGACGATAGGTTTCATGATGGATTGTGATACCACCGGGGTGGAGCCTGATATAGCCTTGGTTAAATACAAGCTTCTTGCAGGCGGCGGCATGCTGAAGATCGTCAATCAAACTGTGCGAATGGCCCTTAAGCGGCTTGGATATGATCCCGGCCAGATCGACGCCATAGTAGAATATATTGACGAGAATGATACCATAGAAGGAGCTCCGGGGTTGAAGATCGAACACCTGCCGGTCTTTGATTGCGCCTTCAAGCCCCGCAACGGAAGCAGGTATATTGCCTATCCCGCTCACGTCAAGATGATGGCGGCCGTGCAGCCGTTTCTGTCGGGGGCGATCAGCAAGACCGTTAACATGCCGGAGCAGGCCACTGAAGAAGAGATTATGGAGACCTACATCGATGGATGGAAACGGGGTCTCAAGGCCTTGGCTATTTATCGCGACGGCTGCAAGCGCAGCCAGCCGGTCAGCACCGGCAAGTCCGAAACGCCTAAACTGGAGAAGCCGGGATCCAACGGATCCAAGACCACGCCGCTGCGTCGTCGTCTTCCGAAGACGAGACAGTCCATCACGCATAAATTTGAGATCGCCGGGCATGAAGGCTATCTCACCGTGGGACTGTATGACGACGGAAGTCCCGGTGAATTGTTCATAACAATGGCCAAGGAGGGCAGCACGATAGGAGGCGTTATGGATGCATTCGGGACCGCCGTCTCCATTAGCCTTCAGTACGGCGTAGATATCAAGACCTTGGTGCGCAAGTTCGTTAATACCCGTTTTGAACCAAGCGGCTTCACCAAGAACCCGGATATTCCGATAGCGAAATCACTAATGGACTATATATTCCGGTGGCTGGCCCATACCTTCATTCCAGGCTATCAGGAAACAGAGAAATCACTGGAGGAAGAGAACGAAAAGGCTGAATCCCGGACATCTGGTTCGGCTGCTAAGCCGGCTGCATCAAGCAGTGAAAACCAGATAGATGAGCAGTTCAAGCACTTCATGGAAGATGCCCCGATCTGCGATCTGTGCGGATCCCTGACTGTGCGCAACGGTGCATGCTACAGGTGTTTCAACTGCGGGAATTCAATGGGTTGCTCGTGACTCCAAGCCCCGGATTAATTTGACCGCCGAGCGTCACGGTGCGCTCGGCGGTCCTGAGAGGCATGCCGGTAAACCGACTGCTTGACACGTGCCTGACAAACAGCGATACATGGAACATGCGTAATGTTTTTGAAATCCGGCATCCGCTGGTTCAGCATCATCTGGTACGACTGCGGGACAAGAATACGGGATCAGTGGAGTTTCGACATATAGTTCACCGGCTCTCAGTACTGATCAGTTATGAAGCTGTGAAGGATTTAATCACCGAGCCGGTTGAAGTGGAAACGCCATTGGCTCAGGCTCAGGGCGATCTCGTAAAGGAGCGCATAGCTCTTGTGCCCATACTTCGCGCAGGACTGGGTATGGTTGACCCGGTGTTGAACCTTATTCCCTTTGCACAGGTGTGGCATCTGGGTTTCTACCGGGATGAAAACACGCACGAGCCTGTGGAATATTATAAGAAATTGCCGGATACGGAGCCCGCTGACGTGGCTATAGTCCTGGATCCCATGCTGGCAACAGGAGGCTCGGCGGTGGCTGCCCTTAAGGCCGTCCACGAGTGGGGGGTTAAAAACGTAAAGCTTCTTGCCATGATCTCCGCGCCGGAGGGAATAAAGCGCGTGCATGCAGCGTATCCTGACACTAAAATATATGTCTGCGCCATCGACAAAAAGCTGAATGAGAACGCATTCATTGTTCCGGGCCTTGGAGATGCCGGGGACCGCATATTCAACGCCCGTCCGGTTACCTGATGTAACTGCAGGGTTTGGTCACCTGCGGTAAACCTGAAACCCTAACCCTGCTGTCTTGTCAGCAAGCGCCTTTTCCGCGTTTATCATCTTTACAGGTTGATCCGCAAATCCCTTGCGATACGGATAATTTCGGCGGTATTGAATGAACTGTTCCCCCATGCTCAAAGGTATGCTGGATGCGCCGGCCTTGAAACAACGGCTGTCCGCGTCTACATCATAGGCCATGCGCACCACCTCCCATAGGACCTCTTCATCTGTACCGCCTAATGCGTCGATCTCCAGTGTGTTGCCGGTCCGCGATTGAGGTGGTTCCCATACCGGCTTGACCTCCAGATAGTTGCATAATTCGCGATACACCATTCTGGTGCCGTTAAGTTTGCCTTCGTAGGAATACCCGGCTATGTGTGGTGTGCCTATATCAACGATATCCAGGAGTTTTTTGCTTATTACCGGCTCGTTTTCCCAGACATCCAGCGCCGCCTGAAGTATGACCCCTCTATCCATGGCCAGTTGAAGGGCATCGGAATCTACGACATCGCCGCGGGAGGTGTTGATGAAAAGGGCTCCAGGTTTGATTTTTTCAAAAAAACCGTAATCCGCCATCCGATATGTCGCATACGGTTCAACGGTGGAAAGCGGTACGTGCAGTGTTACGATATCGGACCCTTCAAGGGTTTCGCGCAATGACACGAAGCGCTCATCTCCGGTGGCGGCCTTGCGTGGAGGATCGTTCTTTAGAACATTCATATTCAAAGCCTCGGCCTTCTGCGCCACGCGTTCGCCTATGTTGCCGACACCGATCACCCCCAATGTCTTGCCTGAAAGTATCAATCCGTGCCTATGGGTAAGATACAGAAGAGCTGAAATAACGTATTCAGATACGCTGTTTGCGTTGCATCCTGATGCTGCGCACCAGGCTATCGCCATTTCGTTAAGATATTCGGCGTCAATATGGTCTGTGCCGGATACCGGGCTGCCTGCGAATCCAACACTGGTGCCCTCCATGAGATCCCTGTTTATACGAATGCCCGACCTGGCAATGAGAACATCCGCGTCCTTCAGGATTTCATTATTGATTTGCTGCTCGCGAATTACGACTACATCTCCCAGGGTGGAAAAAGCTTCTTCTCCCAGCAACACACTTGATGAACAAACAATTTTCATGGC
This sequence comes from Kiritimatiellia bacterium, assembly GCA_007130845.1. Lineage (GTDB taxonomy): Bacteria > Verrucomicrobiota > Kiritimatiellia > SLAD01 > SLAD01 > SLRP01. The sequence goes on from SLRP01000037.1 coordinate 5,574, forward strand.
AAGTTTCCGTTCCAGGCTATCTGCCGTATACGAAATAATAAGGCAGTATGCCGCCTTGTGCAAATAAGGCGCGAGCCCGGCTTTACACCGTCGGCTGTACGCCATTGAATTTATCCAACACCCACGCGAATTCGCCTGATATTGTTGAAGTAACATCCGAAATTTTCAACGCATCAGGCAATACATCTAATGTATATGTCTCAATCTCAAGATGCCCGGAATTTCCTCCGCGGATCAGTCTCCAGAAGGTTTCGTTGAGACACACCGAGGTTGTGCGTAACGGAAATTCGCCTGTCCAGCATACCGGAACGTGGAAATGCGCCCGTATGGTTTCGTACATAGAATCATCAGTTAAGCCTGGCAACGCGGCTCCGATATCAGGCCATGACCCTATAAATCCATCCGACCGCCTTGCCTTGACCTGATGAAGATAAACGGGTTCTTCAAAACGGCTCAAAGCCTCGCGTCCTGATTTGTCGTTTTCTGTCTCCAGTGCAGCGCTCAATTGTATCTTGGAAATACGCATGCCCGCTGCTCCGTACCGTTTTACGCATTCGGAAAGATCTTCGTATTGAATGGCGGCATGACAGGTATCAAGACACACTCCGAGGTGGCGCCTTATATGCAATTCAGCCTCTTGTGAAGAACACGCGAGCAGGCGAGCCAGATATTCCCGTCCGTGCGTCAATAATACTTCCTCGAAAAAACTTATACATTCATCCGTTGTCTCCAGAAAACAGTCCGGTTCGGGTTCAAGTCCAATGTGGATTTCCCGTTCATTGCATCGGTTAATACGCACCATGTGCGCCACACATTCAATCATCAGCTCGGCCATTCTTTCCTTATCCTGTTCATTGTTGACAAGTGGTTTGTATGTCCCTGGCACCGTGCTGATGCTGCCGTTTACGTTGTCCAGCATCAATTCGGACATCACGTCCGCCAGTTTAATTGTATAATCCCGCCGAAGAGTGTTTCGCCAGTCTGGAAGATAAACACTATCCTTTACCCGCACATCGTGAAATTTGCCGTATGGAAAGCCGTTGACTGTGAATACATAGAGGTTTTCCGACATCATGAAATTCTTGAATGTTTCCAGGTTTTGAGGGTTGGAGAGTTCACTGGCTGAAACCGCGCTCAGGCGCAGTCCCAGTCCGAATGGCTGCCCATGCGCCACTTTATTCCTGACCATCAAGGTATATTGTTTTATGGCCCTGAAACACTCCTCCCAAGTCTCGCCGGGATGAACATTGAGGCAATAGGTTAGATGAATATCTGGGTTGCTTTGAATCAACATTTTTATCAGCCTGCCTGGTATGCATCCATGTCAATATTGAGGCGGAGCCGGATTCCGGCAGGCATTAATAAGTGCGCAGCACTGCTGGGATCAGGGCATAACCTGCCGGGCCCTGCGTAATTCTCCGCGAGAGATATCGCTCAGCTCCGTAACCGCCTTTTCAACAGTCTTCCTGTCGATATGTTGTGTTTCATGTTTTTGTCCTACCCCCAGAGGAAAGGTTACACAAAGTTCTCCCCCCAGATGTTCCCTGAAATCATCAAGCCCTCCGAGTATTTCCAGCGTTCCGTCTCCAAGGCGGCGTCCCATTTCCTCGTGCCACAGCATGAAACCGGTATCCTGTAATCCCTTGAGCAAAGCATGCGCGTCTTTTTCTTCAAGCCATCCCATCTCAACCGCGTATAGAGAATCCAGGGCAAGACCTGATGCCACGGCTTCGCCGTGTCCTATACGGTAGTTTGACATGGATTCGAGCTTGTGCGCGGCCCAGTGACCAAAATCGAGGGGCCTTGAGCGTCCGGTTTCAAATGGATCGCCGCTTGACCTAATATGCTCCATGTGGAGGTCGGCGCACCGTCTGACCAGAAGCTCCATGGCTCGATTATCCCGGTTGTTCAGCCCGCGTGCATGCGCACACAGAAATCTGAAAAATTTTTCGTCTTTTATAAGGGCTACTTTATATGCCTCGGCTACTCCTGCTATCCACTCCCGGTCGGGAAGCGTGGATAGAAAATCCATGTCGTTGATTACGGCATGAGGAGGGTGAAAAGTGCCGACTATGTTTTTTCCCCCGTGCAGGTTCATGCCGTTCTTTACACCGACGCCGCCGTCATTTTGGGAAAGTACGGTTGTGGGCAGACGCACTGTCCGCAGTCCCCGGTGCACAATCGACGCGGCGAATCCTACGGCGTCAAGCACGGCGCCTCCCCCGACAACGGCAACATATGAGTGGCGGCAGAGCTTGTATTCAAGTATCGTGTCAACGATCTCCATCGTCATTCGGTAGTCGTTCTTTATAGCCTCTCCGCCCTGCAATACATGAGGGGGTTTCACAAGTTCAAGGCGGTCGGCGTGCCGGTCGAACGACGACTGTATTCTGTTGACAAGGCCTGGATGGAGCCTGTGAACTTCACTGTCTATGAAGATAAGAAAACGCGATACGGATTGACCGTCGTCTGAAATGACTGTTTCCAGCAGCACGGGGAAGTTCGAGCCGAAAACGTCACGTGTAAATACTACGGGATAATCAAAGGCAACTGAAAATGACTGTCTATAAATATTATGGTTGGGCATGATTCACCTGTACTGCAAGCAGGCAACATATCAAGACGTCCTTGAAACTGAAAGGCCGAATCCAGGGGGCCTGGCCTGGGGCATTCAGATGTAAGAAGCATGGTGAAAACGTGTGTTTAATGTCGTAAGGTTGGGCGTATTGGCAATCAGGCAGGACATCAGGAAATGATTTATCTGGATAATAACGCTACTACTTCCCCGGCACCCGAGGTAAGGGATGCCATGGCCCCCTTTATTGGGGACGATTATGCAAACCCATCCAGCCCCTATTCCTTTGCCCGTAAATCTTCTTCAGCCATTGTGAAGGCGCGTGAACAGGTGGCCGGTTTGCTGAAGGCCGCACCTGAGCAGATAATTTTCACCAGCGGAGGCACGGAGGGAAATAATGCAGTTGTAAGGGCGGCACTGGAATTAAAACCGGAAAGGCCCCACATAGTTACCACCATGGTTGAACATTCCTCTGTTAGAAACTGTATCAGGCATTTCGAAAGAAAAGGTGTCCGGGTGACATGGCTGTCCGTGGACCGTAAAGGTCAAGTTGATGAGGCTGAGTTACGGAAGGCGATGGATGAAAGACCGGCGCTTGTTTCAATAATGACTGCCAATAATGA
>SLRP01000143.1 GCA_007130845.1 Kiritimatiellia bacterium
CCCCCAGCAGAGCACCGCAAAAAACCGCGAGTTCCCCGCTTCCAGCTACAAAGGGGACCTGAAGATATTCGGCGAATACAAAATGCCCAGCCACATAGGACATGGCAAGATAGGCCGCCGCCACCGAGCTGCTGCATCCTATGGCAAGGCCGTCCAGGCCGTCCGTCAAATTAACCGCGTTAGTCGCTCCGACCAGAACGAGGAATGCGAAGACAAGCACTCCAAGCACCCCGAGATCGCGCAGTACGGGCTCCTTTACGAATGGAACCATCAATTGACGGCTCACTTCGGCAGTCTCGCTCCAGTTAAGGAGAACTACAACAATCAGCACCGTCCATAATCCCTGAAATATAAGCTTGTAACGCGCCCCCAAACCACGCGGGTTCTGCCTGGATATCTTGAGGTAATCATCCACGAACCCGATCGCACCCATGTAACAAAAAGTGGCAAGCGCAATTAATATAAATCCGTTGGTTGGCACAGCCCACATTGCTGTAGAAACAGTGACAACCATGATAATGAGCATGCCGCCCATCGTTGGTGTGCCCGACTTGACTCCGTGGAACTTGTAAAGAGGAAGCACGTCATCTTTTCGAACCTGCTGGCCCAGTTTCATCCTTCGCAGCATACGTATCATGGGCGGACCAAGCATGAGGCTTATTACAAAAGCCATGCCTGCGGCAGCAAAGGCACGAAAGGTGATGTACTGGAATATGCGTAGAGGTGAAAACCAATCCACCAGCAGGTGCAGATAATACAGCATTCTCTATTTACTCCCCGTTACATTGCATGTTCCATCCATCGGCCGGGGGTTCGTTGAACATATCAACTTGTACTCTTTCAAAACGTCCTCAAGGCGTTCTCCCCTGGATGCCTTCATCAATACGGCGTCGCCCGGGACGACATGTTCATGCAGTTTACGCGCAGCCGATGCTGAGCAGTCACATCTATAAATGGAGCCGATAAACCCGGCCTGTTCCGCACCATCGGCGATCAGTGACCCTAGATCTCCCACGACTATTACTCCCTCCCAGGTACCTCTGGCCACATCCCTTCCTGCATCCAGATGGGCCTGCTTCTCCATCGCGCCCAATTCATACATTCCGGCCAGGACAAGCCATTTTCTGCCCTCCGTCTCCATCTCTGCGAAAGCGTCAAGGGCCGCGCGCATGCTGAGGGGATTGGAGTTATAGGCATCATTGATGAACCTTATGCCCCCGGATTCCGTACGGGCCCATCTCATTTCGGCGGGGCGATAGCTGCTGATTGCCTCGATTAGCTCTTCATGCGGAAGGCCGTGCTGCCTGCCTATCGCTATCGCGCGCAGGGCATTATCCATAGCGTATTTTCCAGGAATCGGCAGATCGTACACATATGCCCCTCGTGATCCGCGCTCGTAAACCCGCATCCGGTCCGGACCATCGGGGACTCCGCGATAATCCGCATCCTCGCGAAGAGATACGCTGATAATACGCCCATGCATTTGAGATCTGAAATAATCATACCATTTTTCATCCTTGCCCAGCACGGCCATCCCGGATGAATCCAGAGATCTCAGCAATTCGGCCTTTTCAGCCGCTATGGCATCTACAGATTCAAAGTATTCTATGTGAACCGGTCCTATGGAAGTCATTATACCACACGATGGAGCAAGCAGTTCACACAACGGACCCAGCTCCCCGGGATGATTCATGCCCACCTCAAAAACGCCGAATGCGTCCGTGGTATGCATGCGGAGCAGACTCAGAGGCAATCCTATATCGTTGTTCCAGTTGCCGAATGTGCGTGTTGTCCTGCCCAATAGCGAGAGAACATCGGCTGTCATTTCCTTCACACTGGTCTTCCCGGCGCTGCCGGTAATACCTATGATCTTGCCGCGAAGGCGGGATCTGTGTCCTGCAGCCATGTTTAACAAGGCTCTGCGTGTGTCTTTAACACAAAGCAAGGGTAGATCTTTGCAGGTCTTTAAACACTCCCTCTGATCGATCAGTCCGGCAACCGCCCCGGCATTTCGGGCATCGGACAGGAATGCATGGCCATCGTGATTTTCACCGCGCAGCGCCACATATAACCGGCCGGGTTTAGTGGTTCGACTGTCATGAACAATTCCATTGATGACATCCGGCACTCCGTTGCACCACTCGCCTTCGCTCCACCTGGCGAGATCTGTTGGATCAAATTTATTCATTCTATTGCAATGCACACGTCATGAACGGCCTTGCTGCATCTCCTTCAGGAATCGCCCTGCAACTTCAACGTCGTCAAAGGGTATGACTGTGTCACTGAATTCCTGATAGTTCTCGTGTCCTTTTCCTGCGATCAGTACCGTATCTCCCTTACCCGCCTCACCAAGCGCGGTAGCTATGGCTGACTTACGGTCTTCAATAACGGTGTGGTTTCCCCTTCCTTTGAAGCCCTTGACGATCTCCGATATTATTATTTCAGGATCTTCCTGGCGCGGGTTATCGCTCGTTATATAGGAATGATCAGCATATAATGAGGCAATGCACCCCATCCTGGGGCGTTTTATGCGGTCGCGATTGCCTCCGCACCCGAACACCAACAAAACGCGCCCCTCGGTTGTTTCACGAACCATTTCCAGGACATTCTTAAGCGCGTCGTCTGTGTGTGCATAATCGACAAACACCTGGAAACCCAGGTCGTTTTTTACAGGCTCCATTCTGCCTTCGATAACGTCGATGTCCCTCAATGCCTCGACCATCAAGGGCAGCTCCACTCCCATCGACCCACAAGCAGTCATTGCAGCCAGGGCATTGCTGATATTGTAACGGCCATGCAACTGCAAACACACTTTTCCAGATCCCCATGGCGATATTATTCCGAATTCCGAACCTGAGCTGCTCAAATGGATATCGGTCGCCCGCACCACGGCGTCGTCCGAAGTCCCATAGGTAATTATCGTTGCATTCAAGTCGCTTCTCGCCGCCAGTTCTTTACCCTTGATGTCATCCACGTTTATAACTGCAACTGACTTTTTCTGCCCCTTGCCCAGCCCCTCGAACAGCAAGGATTTGGCTGCGAAGTATTTCTCCATGCCTTCATGATACTCCAGATGGTCATGCGTTAGATTCGTGAAGATTCCGGCGTCGAATTCCAAATCCGCAACCCTCTTCTGGTGCAGCGCGTGGGAAGACACCTCCATCACTGCGCTCCTGCATCCAGCCTTCAGCATCTGATCCAGCATTGCATGGAGATCTGGGGCTTCCGGTGTAGTTCTGCATGCCGGAATGCTGCGTTCTCCAATTTCATATCGCACGGTGCCTATCAATCCGGGTTTTTTCCCGGCCCGTTTTAGAATTTCTTTTACCATGAACGAGGTGCTGGTCTTTCCATTTGTTCCAGTGATACCAATCAGATCCATACGCCGGGAAGGGTGACCGTAATAAACACCGGAAATTCTTGAAAGGGCTTCCCGCGCATCCGGAACCTGGACAAAGGGAATGCGACGCGTTGAATAGGGTTGAGATTCGGATACTACTGCCACAGCGCCGCGGGCAATAGCCTCCTCTATAAACTCAGTGCCGTCATGCCTGCTTCCAGGAATGGCTACAAAAAGATAACCGGGGCGGACCTGGCGAGAATCATATGCAACTCCCTCAACCTTCAGATCAACGGAGCCCGAAGAACGCTCGGACTGGATTGCTTTCTTTAGAATATCCCAATTCATGATGTCTCTTGCCAACGGTCCCAATATCACTCTTACCCCCTCTATCTGCCATAGCTTCATCTCGCCGGGTTGATATCCGCGGAAACAACCGCCCCATCCGGGGCAATTCCCAGGTAGCGAACGGCCTGATCGGCAATGTCCTTGAAAACAGGAGCCGCTGTTGCGCCACCCGTTCGCACAGGCTGCGGCTCATCCAGGACTACGATCATTCCAATTTCCGGTCTGTCATCTGGAAGAAAACCAATGAATGAGGCGATATTGGCTCTATCAGAATAACCCCCCGGAACCGGTTTCTGCGCGGTTCCCGTCTTGCCGGCGACGCGGTATGAATCCATGGCTGCATTGAAGCCGGTCCCCCCCTCTTCAGTCACCCTTTCCATCAACCTCATCATTGTCAGGGCAGTTTCCTCTTCGATCGGACGCGCCAGAACTTCAGGTTCCATCTCGAATATCACCCTACCCCGTGCATCAATCACCTCATTCACTACATATGGCCGCATCAGTAATCCGCCATTGGCTATGGAATTTACCGCGTTCAGCAATTGCAGGGCTGTAACCGCCACTTCATGTCCCATGGCGATTCGGGTTGCGCTGATCCTTGACCACCGCGAATGCGGCGAAAGAATCCCCGCCTCCTCAGCAGGAAGATCTATACCGGTCAGGGATCCAATACCGAAATCCCGCAGGTATTCCTCCAGCCGGTCATTTCCCAGTTTCAACGCGATTTTTGCCGCTCCGATATTGCTCGATTTCTTCAGGATTTCCTCAACAGTGAGAATTCCATGCGGCCTGTAGTCATGAAGAGGCCGTCCGCCGTAAACCCAGCGTCCATGTTCGCAATCAAACCGGTCATCCGGACTCACCACACCCTCGTTCAAGGCCGCGGCTATTACCAGTGATTTGAAAGTTGATCCCGGCTCGAAATTAACACTGACCGCACGGTTTCGTCGTTCATCATCCTGCGTGAACCGGAATTCGTTGGGGTCGAAGGTCGGCCTTGAAGCCATTGCAAGAATCTCTCCGGTATTTACCCTTTGGATAATGGCCCAGGCGGATTTGGCATTATATTGATCCAATGCCCTGTCCAGGGATTCCTCCACCATGAACTGAAGATTCTGATCCATGGTCAGATATATATCCGCGCCATGCTGCGGATCGACAACCAGACTTCGCCGGTTGTATATTTCACTTCTGCGCCCATCTCTTTCGCTGACACGAAGCCCCGAACGTCCGCTCAGATACGAATTCATTTTCTGTTCCACTCCTGCGCTTCCGACACCGTCGAAATTGGAAAAACCGATAACATGACTCATCAGACTGCCATGAGGATAGTTTCTTGCGGTTACTTCATCAAAATGCACTCCCGTCAACTGCATGCGCCTGATTTGTTCCGCGGTATCCCTGGGAACAAATCGTTTGACGTATTCGAACCTTCTGTCAGGACGCTGAATGCGAGAGGCTACAAAAGCCGGATCCAACTGCAACAGCCTCGACAGATGCTGAGCTATGAAATCGGCATGGCCGTTCTCGGCAATCCTGGCCGGATCAACCCAGACATCCTTTACCGGCAGGTCAAGGGCCAGAATATTCCGGTTCCGATCGAGAATCCTCCCCCGCTCAGCACGTATGTTAAGCTCTGAATGACGCATTCTCTGGATGGTTTCACGGAGGTCATCCTTGTAACCGAGGTGCAAAAAGGCCAGACGCATGCATAGTCCGGCCATAACGGCCGTCATCGCCGCGGACACGACCAGTATTCTGAGCCATTGACCACGGCTAATCATTCATGAGGGTCCCCCCGTATTGAGCGTATTCCAGTCTTTCCTCTGTTACTCCGCCTGGAAGACTTGGAGATGAGCGCCGAACCACCCGGTCTTCAGAAGGCCACGTCATAACAAGACCATGACGTCTGAGCGCCTCCTCCATATTTCTCGGAGACCGCATAGCGGCCCACCTGGATTCTTCGTTGAGCACCATATTTCGCAGTTCGTTGCGCTTTTGCTCCATCGCCTTGATTCTTTGGCCCGCGGCCTCGCAACGCCCCATCATCCATAAATATGAAAGGGACAGGATGGTAGCCATGGCAAGAGCCGACAATAAGGGCTTGGGAATAATGAAACCCGCACTCTTCTTCCTGTTTCTGCGTCTTCTTCTTTTCATGATCTCATCCTTTCATCAACTTCGGGACCCAGACGGACCACTGCACGCAGCTTGGCCGACCTGGCTCTCGGATTATCCGCAATTTCAGATTTTGCAGGCACCATGGGTTTGCGCCGAACCCACCGCACCGGAGGGTCTTCGCCTTTCCATTTGCTTCCGCCTTCCTGAAGAGATTCCCAAGAACCTACATGTCGGGAGAGGATCCGTTTGACCCGCCTGTCTTCCAGGCTGTGATATGTCAACACAGCTAAACGTCCTCCCGGCTTTATCAGGTGCACTGCCTCCTCCATTCCCCGTTCGATCCTTTCGTATTCCCGGTTTACACATATCCTCAAAGCCATAAACGTCCTGGTCGCCGGGTGCGTTCTCCCCCTGTGTCCTCCGACAGCCTTTTCCACGATCTCCGCCAGTCTGGACGTCGTATCTACGGGCGATTTCGCACGTTCTTCAACAATCCGATGCGCTATCCTCCGCGCCGAACGTTCTTCGCCCAGATCCCGCAAAAGTCCGGCCAGCTCCGATTCGTCAAGGTTGCGAACCAGAGTTGCCGCGGTTGTCGACTGGCTTCTGTCCATTCGCATGTCAAGCGGGCCTTCACGCATGAAACTGAACCCTCTCTCCGGGGCATCCACCTGATCCGAACTCATTCCCAGATCCAGAAAAACGCCGTCGACCAAATCCAAACCATATTCCCGGACGTGACGTCTCATATCCGCAAAATCTCCGTGTATCAGCAGGCACTGATCCTTCCATTCCTCCAAATGCCTGGCCGCCCGCTCCAGTGCCTCGTTGTCCAAGTCGATTCCAACAAGCAACCCGTCCGGCCCTATCCGTCTCAAGATCGCCTCGGCATGACGCCCTCCTCCGAGCGTTCCGTCGACGTATACTCCCCGCTCCCGAACGTCCAGCGCCTCTATCACCTCATCCCGCATCACGGGCAAATGCATAAGAAGCTCCAAGCGGACGCAGGGTGAGGGATCAACCTTCCATTTTCACAGAACTCGAACGGAACCGTCCCTGGCTCTCGTTCCTCACGAAATAATCAGATCCATGCGAGTCCCCCTGCCATAATCGATACCTGAGTCGATAACCCTCCGACGTTCTGGGAACCGACAACCAACGGGTGTCGTCCTGTGCCCTTCGCCCGTCAACTGCCCCGTTGATATTCAAAAATCTCGCGATATCGTACATGCTCATCTTCCTGTCTCCTGGTATTCCACGTTTATTTTTCTTGCTCATTTACAGGGATCGGGAGGCGCATCCCGGCAAACCACTTAAAATCCGACATATCTGGCCGCCTCGCCGAGCCCTGATTCGTCGACCGAATCAGCCACCTGCTTCCATCTGTCGGGGCTCCAAAGTTCAAATCCGTCAAAAGTCCCCACCAGAACCGCCTGATTGGTGATCCCGGCATATTCGAGCAGATCATCCTTTACGCGAATGCGTCCCTGAGCATCCCAAGGCACAAGATCGGAGCGAGAGGCAAGCGTTCTGGCCAGCTGTCGACCCTTGGCGTCGGCAATCGACAGGTTTCGAAGCCGCTCCATCCTGCGGGTCATTTCACGGGCCGGATAAACGCACAGGCACTTTTCATTAACACTGGGCAGAACAAAAAGGCGTTTTGGAACGCCTGCCAACTCGCGCCAATCAGATGGAATTGTCATTCGCTTCTTCGCATCCAGAGAATGGACGTAAGTGTTGACAAACACCCCTTCTGGATACTGACCTCCGCTCACAATGGCATCACTGGGCTCCATTAGACTTATCTCCTGCCCCACTTTAAACCACTATTACCCACATTTAGTCAATACAATTTAGAGGAAAATTATATCCCAATTATGAATCAATGTAGGGCGTGCCGGATTCTATCGATTCATCTCTTCAGACCGGGAATGAGCCCGGATAATGAGAATGCGCGGAACAGACACTGATATATCCGGATGAAATGAATCAGTCTCGACACACTTGGAGTAATCAATAATCATCCATATTCATGGACAAGCGCATTCACAACCACGCCCGCATATTACTGCGATATTGCATAGGCGCAAAAAAAGGCGAGGTAGTCGGCATTGATACTACGGCGGAGGCGGAGCCTCTTGTCACTGCGTTGTACGAGGAAATTCTGCGAGCAGGATCATATCCGGACATAAGAATGATTCCCGACGCCTGCACCGGCCTATTATTCAGATACGGAAAACCCAATCATTTTGAATGCATTACCCCGTTGGAACGGGCAAGGGTACGCCTGACAGATGCGTTCATACGGATCATGGCCAGCTCAAACACGCGAGCACTTTCCAGCGTTCCGCCTGGCAAGCAGGCAGCGCTCGTTCAAACCACAAGGAAGCTGAGGGAATCTATCCTAAGAAAACGGTGGACCCTGACACTTCACCCAACAAAAGCCTATGCACAGGACGCGGAAATGACGCTGGAGGAATTCGAGGACTTCGTTTACACTGCGCTGTTCGCGGACCGGAGGAACCCTGTGGCCGCTTGGAATGCGCTTGCCCGCAAGCAGGAACGTCTAGTCCGCCGATTGCGCGGAGCGGATAAAATCCGAATCGTGGGATCCGGCACCGATCTAACGCTTTCGGTGAAGGGCAGGGCCTTCATCAATTCAGCCGGTACGCACAACATGCCCAGCGGAGAAATCTTCACAGGGCCTATTGAATCATCCGCCTACGGCCATATCCGCTATGACTATCCCGTAGTGCATGGAGGCAGGGAAATAGACGGGATCACACTGGTCTTTCGCAAGGGCGTCGTAGTGGAAGCATCCGCAGATAAGAATGAGAAATTTCTAAAGGCCATGCTTGATATGGATCCCGGCGCCAGGCGGCTCGGGGAATTGGGGATCGGCACCAACTACGACATCCAGCG
>SLRP01000102.1 GCA_007130845.1 Kiritimatiellia bacterium
CACCTGAGATATTATTAACCAGATCTTCGAAGTCTTCAGGCGATGTGGAGCCGTCAGCGTCAACAAAACCTACGAATTCACCGCGGGCCTCTCTTGCTCCAAGTATAATAGCCCCTCCCTTTCCCACAGCCCTGGGCTCGATAATAACCTGCACCTGTTGTAGTCGCTCATCATATCCTCGTGCAATCTCCTCCGTGCGGTCAAGCGAACCGTTTACAACCACAATAATCTCAAAATCAACGCCATACCGCTCAACGAAATATTCCGTATAGGAAGCGAGCATTGGATCCAGTCTGGATTCCTCGTTATAGGCCGGAATGATTATGGACAATTTCATTGCAACTTATCCAATCCCGAATAGATACACCGGGCATTCCTGATCAAGGCTTCACCTCCAGAATTTTCAATTCCGTTCCGGCATGTCCGAAATATGGGATTGTCTTAACCAATTCATACCGTTCATTAACAATCTGCCACAACTCCTTCTGCTCCCCGACGGGCAGTTCCTTTATCTCCGGTGACCGGATGGACAGACTGTATCCGCTGAATACAGCTATTGGCGCATCAGCAGTCCGGATCAGCTCCATCAGCATGCCCCGGTTCATCACTCCATACAACTCGGCCTTTTCACGACTCCAGTCCGGAAAATATGAAAAAGGCCCCATATCCAACCCATGCGGCACAGCCCTGCCGGCTTCAACGGCAAGATATAAATCCTGGGTAAGCAATTGATTCCCCTGGGGAACATGCCCCGCAATCCAGGCTCCTGCCTCACGCAACTGAACCAAATCAGGCTTATCCTTGATTTTCCACCATATGCGGTCACGATCACGAACCACCCACCCTTGATTCAGTGGCGACGAAAAGGATGCCAAAACACATATGCCCAGGATGAACCCCCCCAATCCACGCATTCCGGATCCATTGACGCTGTTTTCATCGAGATCTTGCGGGAGTTTCATGCGAGCTGCAACGCTAACCAACCCCGCAGCAAGCGCCGCGGATATTACAGGCATGATGATTACCTGATAATCATCATAAGGAAAGGGCGCGGATATATGCACAATGGTAATAATCCCTGCCACACCCCACAACAGGACCATAAAACTGCGGACATTGCGAGGGGAGTCAATAAACGGTTGAGGCCTGCCGGTAAACCACCACCGGACCAGAATAAACATCCCGATGCCTGCCGCCACAAAATATGCCTGAACAAATCTTGATATGAATCCTGCCTTGAATATCAGAGATGACATAAAGCCGTCAGTCCATCGCAAGGTATGATATTCGAGCATCCAGAAGCGCGCTGTCTCTCCGGACATAACAAGGAATGGAGCGAAAACAGCAAGCAGGGTCAGACCGGACCCCAAAACAAACATCCAGGGCGCGGCTTTCCTTGAATTGCTGGAATCCATCAGCAGATAAATAACAGCCGCCGGAAGTATCACTACTGATGAAAGACGAACCCCTGAGGCTAGTGCCAGCATTACACCGGATGCCGCTGAAACGCATGTACCGCGCTTCCCTCCGGAAAATGCGAGCAGATATAAACCGCCTGTTATTAACAGCGCGCACAGCGAATAAGTTTTGACCACCGTGGTAAAATAACTGTGGTACACGTTGCAGGAAAGAAGGATGAAGGCAATCAAGGCCGCTTCGCCCTTCCAGGGTTTCGGCGCCAGACGCGCAGCAAGGGCGGCGGCAAGGATGGTGGCTAAAAAGCCGAGTGTCGAGGTGAACACCCTTCCGCCTCCCACCCCCCACTTCTCCACGACAGAGTAGACTGAAGCATATACAAACGGGAAGACCGGACCCTGGGAAAATGCAAAATCCCTGTAGGGCAATTCGCCGTCCGACACCCGCTGAGACGCGTAAAGATACCATCCTTCATCCTGGTTCAGCTCGCCCAGGTATAAATTCGCCGTGGCAAGCAAAATACCTGTAACCAGGGCTGCAAGCGCTGTCAGAATCAACGAGGCCCTATGGAGTGGTATTAAGCGCATATCCCTCTGCAATATTTGTCAGTATACCCCGATCTGATACAGAACCTGATTATAAAGGCATTCTCACGGAAACCCGCAACACCATTTATCGTCACCACTAGCAGGCATTGAGAATACAGCAAAGCGAGAATAACCACCCGCAATCATTTAGATCCAGCCAGGTCTTCCGCATATCGCTTCAGATAAACCGAAATAATTTCGTGCCCTTTCAACAGTTCATCCAATTCAATAAATTCATCATGCGTATGCGCCTGTCTGATGCTGCCGGGTCCGAACACTATGACATTACTGCAGGTTCTGGAAAATGCGCCGGCATCACTATACCAAGCAGCCGTCTCTACCCTGGAATCGACTCCGCATTCCCTGCATGCTTTCTTCAGCCTTTCTATAATGACGGACTCGGGGGATGTCCGGAATGGAACGCCCTCCTTGATCATATCGAAGCCGAACGACCGAATAATTCCGCGATCCGTCAAAGGATCAAGGATGCCGCGGATTTCCTCCATGATCCTTTTATTGGACTCTCCCACAACCGTCCGCCGATCCACATCGATCGCACACCTGTCAGGGACAATATTGACTGCTGTGCCCCCCTCGATAAACCCTATGTTCATTGTGGGCAGTCCCATCTCAGTATTGGCGCAGTCTTGCCGTTTGCGGGCTATTTGTCTCTGAAGAAGATCAATGACCTGCCCCATCCCCTGAATCGCGTTTCTACCCCGTTCAGGATTTGAGCCATGCGCTGAAATTCCCGACACGGTCAATCGAAACCATAGGATTCCCTTATGACCGTTGACTGTAGCAAGATCAGTAGGTTCAAGAATGATTGCATCGTCCGCCCTCAACCCCTTTTCAACAAGACGTTCAGCTCCTATATTTCCCTTTTCCTCTCCCATGGCGCCCACAAAGACAATGCGTCCACCTGCCTCCGCTATACGATCCAGCAGAGGCCTTTTCAAGGCGCACATGGCTGCCGCCATGGGGCCTTTAGTGTCGCATGCCCCCCTGCCGTAAAGGCGTCCGTCGCGTGTAATTGGCTCGAAGGGAGGGCTGATCATGCCTTCCACGCCTACGGTGTCCAGATGCGACTCCATAAGCAATGTCCTGGAAGGGGATTCCGGTCCGTATGACGCAACGATACTGGGCCTATCCGGCTCAACGATATCCCATGAGATGTCAAATCCTCGTTCTTCCAGATATTCTGCCGTGAATTCCGCCAGCCTTCTTTCCCCGGAAACGGCCTCGTCCCGCGTGTGCTCGGGGTTGACGCTGGGAATGGATACCAGGTCTTTCAACAGATTTATGACTTCATGTTCCTGCATAATACTACATACCTGCCGACAACATACCGATAAGAGCATAGACTGTACAATCATTCAGACAACCTTCAAAGCCTCCGCGGTATTCTTTTATCTCATGGACCTGTGATTTCTGATGACAACCGGCATGCATTACAAGAAAAGGGATTGCGGTTGCAGCTTCAAGACATGTATCTTTTCGTATATATGAGGCGCGGGACCTTGATATTAACCACTGGAAATACCGGATGACGAAATGAGACACGGATCACCTTCGAAATCATGGATATGGGTACCCGCTTTATCGTGGGCGTTTCTTGTACTTGTCATTCTCAGTCTGCCGGTGGAATTCCTGCTGACATACATTTTTCCTCCCTCTGTGGAGCCCACGGAGTGGATATTTCCCAATATGGACAAATTTGTGCATGTCCTGTTGTTTGGAATCATGGCCTGGTTGCTGTTCAAGCCGTTAAAGTTCACTGGGCATTTAACCCCTATGGGAGCAGCCGGTTCCGCCTTCGCTGTTGCCGCACTTTACGGTCTGGCTACGGAGATTATTCAGCATTTCATTCCATACCGCAACGCAGACATATATGATGTCATGGCCAACGCTGTCGGATCCATGGCGGTGTTTTTTAGATTGGTCCTGTTTGACAGACAATCAGCCCGACAGGAAGTCAGCTCATGAACAAGAACGATGCAGATAGACGCATCAAGCAGCTCAGAAATGAACTGGAATATCACAACGAACGTTATTACACGGAGCATCGTCCGGAAATATCCGACAAGGTCTACGATGAGCTGTATTCGGAACTGGAAAAACTGGAAGAACAGTTCCCGGACCTTATTTCCCCAGATTCACCGACACGCCGCGTAGGTGGACGCCCCATCGAGTCATTTGAGGACGTCCGACATGCGGTTCCAATGATGTCTCTCTCCAATACGTACAGCAAGGAGGAGCTTCGCAAATATGATATCCGCATCCGCAAGATAGTTCCAAATGAAAGAATTAGATACATACTTGAACCCAAAATTGACGGTGTCGCTGTAAACCTGCGGTATGAAAGAGGGAAGTTTGTGCTCGGTGCGACACGTGGAGACGGTGAAACGGGAGACAACATCACTGAAAATCTCAAGACCTTGCGGTCAATACCGCTGAGTCTGGAGGTTTCGGCGAAAATACCCGATGTAATGGAGGTACGAGGCGAAGTTTTCATGACCGGGAAAGGATTTGCAAGACTCAACCAGGAACGGGAGGAGGCGGGATTGAGCGTCTTTGCCAATCCGCGCAACGCAGCCGCAGGCTCACTGAAACAGCTGGATTCCAGGATTGTGGCAAAGCGGCCGCTGGACGCCGTATTCTATTCTATCGGAGAACTGAAAGGCATTGAATTCGAAACGCACATGAATCTCCTGGAGGGACTTGAGAAATTTGGATTTCAGACCCACGATAAGGTCTGGATATGTGACTCCATAAACGAGGTTCTCGACGCATTGGATGAACTTGAAGAGCTGCGCCATGATTTTTCATTCGAAATCGACGGCGGAGTCGTAAAAGTCAACGAACGTTCCCTGTATGACAGGCTCGGATTCACGGCAAAAAGCCCCAGATGGGCCATTGCCTACAAATATGAGCCTGAACAGGCAGAAACAACCCTGAAAGACATCACCATACAGGTAGGCCGAACCGGCGTCCTCACTCCCGTGGCCGAACTGGCGCCTGTAAAGGTTGCCGGCTCGACCATCAGCCGCGCCACATTGCATAACGACGATGAAATACGACGCAAGGATATCCGGATCGGAGACCGTGTATACGTTGAAAAGGCCGGGGAAGTAATACCTGCTGTGGCAGGTGTCAACAAGGACGCAAGATCCGGAAATGAAAAACCGTTTAAAATGCCGGACAAGTGTCCGGTTTGCGGCGAAGCCGTTACCAGAAGAGAGGGGGAGGTTGCAATACGCTGCGAAAACCTGCAATGCCCCGCGCAGATCAAGCAGTGGCTGAGGTATTTCGCGTCCAGAGGAGCAATGGATATTGAAGGGATGGGCTCCGTTCTCGCAGATCAACTGGTTGACCGCAATTTCATTAAAGACATATCGGACATATATACTCTCAGCAAGCAGGACGTTCTTCAGATTGAACGTATGGGCGAAAAATCCGCTCAGAATCTCATGCAGGCCATTGAAAACAGCAAGAATCGCGACTTCTCACGCGTCATATTTGCCCTTGGTATTCCGCATGTAGGATCAAGAACGGCCCGTACACTTGAAGAGCATTTCGCGGATATCGACGAACTTATGAATGCCGGTATGGAGGAACTCGAAAATATCCCTGAAATAGGGGGAATCATGGCTCGCAGTATATACAATTTTTTCCGAGACCCTCGAAATAGAAAGATAACAGAGTCATTGCGAAGAGCCGGGGTAAACCTTGAGAGCAAAAGCAGGCCGGCAGTGAAATCCTCAAAGCTCAAGGGAAAAGTGTTTGTGTTGACTGGAACGCTGAAACAGCTGACCCGGGAGTCAGCCGCGGAAAAAATACGGGATTGCGGCGGGACAGTAGCATCCAGTGTGTCAGGCAATACCGACTACGTAGTTGCGGGAGAGAAACCCGGATCAAAACTGGATAAAGCCAGAAAGATCGGGATTGAGGTTCTGGAAGAAAGCCGGTTCATGAAAATGATTTCTGATTCCGGCTGACAGAATCAGGTCGGACTTACCCGTTTCATCCATCTACCTCTCTATTCTTATTCCACGGCGTATGAATGTGGGAATATCCAGATCTTCTCCCTCATGAAATGTCGGCTCCACGCCCCTGAACACTCCGCGACCTGCCGGCTCCAGATTCAGGTTTTCCTGCCTGGGCGCCTTTGGACCGGACGAATCATCCGACGAAGAGGCGGCCATCCCGGATTCTTCCTGTTTATCAAGCTCCGGTTCCTTCAGGGAATCCGATGCCAGAAGTATCAGGGAAACAAAGTCTCTCCTGCCCTTCTCGATTCCAGCGCCCACAGAGATGCGCACGTTTCCAGATGTGGATTCAGATATTTCCTTCATTACCGAGTTGATATCCTGAAGTGTGAGGTCTATACCTCCCAGGATACCCGCAATTATTCCGGTGGTCCGTCCAAGGACATTCCCGCCATCCAGCGATGGATGTTTAAGCAATGATGATACGGCGGTTTTTGCCTTGTCCTTTCCCGTAGCGTGTCCCATTGCAAGGACACAGAAATGTCCTGCATTTTCGGTTAGCTTGCGAAGATCCGACATATCCAGATGAATAATTCCCGTCTGGCGAAAAAGCGTCCACATGGTTTTGACTCCAGCGGCGAGTTCTGCATCAACCTCCTTCAGGGCCTGCGCCAGGCCCTTCCATGAACCCATCCGTTCAATAAGCCGCTCATTAGGCATACAGACAACCGCATCGGCGCAATCCATGAGGCTATCCAGTCCTTTCTCCGCGCAGAGTTGCTTCTCATCGCCCTCAAAATTAAACGGCATGGATGCAATGCAGAGACTGAGAACACCCTCTTCGCGGGCAACCTGTGCGATAACCGGCGCTGCCCCTGTTCCGGTTCCCCCTCCAAGCGAAGTCACTATGAAGGCCAGGTCAACTCCTGAAAATAAATCGCGAATCACGGGATAATCGGCCTGAGCAGCGCGTTTCCCGACTACCAGATCGCCACCGCATCCCATACCCCCGGTTATTCCGGCGCCAAGCTGAATTTTTCTGGAAACCCCGCATGATTTCAACTTCTGCCCATCCGTATGTACAGCTACAAGGTCCGGACCTTCAGACCATTCACCAAGCATATTGGATAAGGTGTTCACGCCTCCGCCACCCACTCCTATAACGACCGTGCGGCACGGATCCAAAATGGCGTTAGGGTCGGTTATTTTAGCGGGTTTATTCATATTCACCCTCCGAAAAATTTCCTGAACATCTCTGTAATGGGAGCAAGCGGTCCCGTCGGATCCACAGGCTTGGCCCCGTACCGCAGCATTCCGGCAGCAGAGGCATATTCCGGGCCTTCTGTGGCGGTAGCCAACCCGGTGACATTTCGGGGAATTCCAGCCTGACATGGCATATCAAAAATCCCCCCGGTCAACTCTTCTATCTTTCTAAGCCTCGCTCCGCCCCCTGTCAAAACCACCCCTGCACCGATATGATGCCGGTTAACACTGGATTCCATTTCTGACATAACCATTCGAATTATCTCGTCCATGCGCGCGTGGATTATGGTTTGAATATCGCCCAGACGAACAGTGCGACCCGTAAATCCCCCTGCCGACGGCACCATGACATTCTGGTTCCGTTTGGATTCCTCAATAATTCCGCATCCGTTCTCGACCTTGATCTTCTCGGCATGTGTAACGGGCATATTCAAGCCAAGTGCCAGGTCGTTTGTGACGTGTTCCCCTCCGATTCCTATGGATCCGGCCATTGAAATGGTTTTCCCCGAGTATATTACGTAATCCGTGGTACCGCCTCCAAGGTCGATAAGAATAACGCCGCTTTCCTTCTGTTCAGGCGTAAGGACAGCCAAAGCAGAGCAGAGACCTCCAAACGCTATATTTGCCACCTCTGCCTGAGCGCTTGATACCACCTTGATAGCGCTGTGTATCCGGTTGCGGATTCCGTGCATTATAAGCATGGATACGGACAGTCTCGCTCCAACCATCCCCTCAGGGTTGATAACACCTGCCTGGTCATCCACGAAGTAATGCTGGGGTATAGTGTGAAGTGTGTCCCGGTCGTGAGGCAGACTTATAGCGCGCGCAGTATCCTTGGCGTGCTCAATATCGTCAGGCGTGATTTCCCCGCCTTCACCCATGACAGGAATGGTCCCGCGGTTGACCAAGCTGCGGATATGCCCTCCGGATATGACAAGATTGACCTGGTTTATGGTTACCCTGCCCTTGTCCTCCGCCTCCTGCAGGGCAGCGCGTACACAGGTCAACGCCTTGTCAAAATCAATTATCTCGCCTTTGCGCACCCCGCGTGACGGACATTCCCCTATGTCGGTCACCATTATGTAACCATCTTCGCGAAGTTCGCCCACAAGCGCGCGTATTTTTGTGGTCCCTATATCAAGAGATACGACAGGCGGCAGAGCCATTAAGAAAATTCCCCCAAAAATCAAACGGATGCGTCCGAATATGAATTAATGAAATACAACAGGCACATTCCGTTCCCCGGTCAAATTAATGAATTTGGCCACCCGGCCACTATCCCTGGAATCATGCAGGATATCAACGAGTCTGGCAATCTGCCTTTCAAGATCATCTCTGGACAGCCTTGCCTCCTCCCCGTCAGCCAGATGCAACACGATATATTCCGAATGACTAACGTCAATTGAACGGATATTAACATCCCTGTCCAGCGCATGTCTTTGACATAAATCCAGAATACTCAGGG
>SLRP01000152.1 GCA_007130845.1 Kiritimatiellia bacterium
AGACGCCCATGCGCAATTATCTATACGCTCGCGCAGCTCACAGGGATCCCATGGACATCCTGTACCTGACTCCGGCAGTTTTCAGTATTGTCAACCTGGACGACCGCAGCTTTCAAGCCGCGGCGGAGTTGACCTATACCGGTTACAGGGAGCTGGAAGTCCGGATGCGCGCCATATTTCTTTCAGGAACGTCCGAAACGGAATTCGGGGCGAGGCCTTCCGACTACCGGCTGGAAGCCAGGGTCCGCTATTATTTCTAGACTTGAATGATAAATTCGAACATTATCGGCACAGGTTACGACATAATATCAGCCTCATGACCATGAGGGTTCTACCATGGAAATCATGCATGCCGGAATACACAGGAGATACCTTGCCTTGCCTACAGCCCTGGTAATCATTGCCGTTTTTGCAATGCCTTCCCTGTGTTACGGCGAATCACTGCGGACATGGACCAGTACAAGCGGCGATACCATGGAAGCCCGTTATCTCGACGAGGATGGCAACCGAGTCATACTTGAAGACATTGACGGGAAACAGTTTCTCATACATATCGAAAACCTTGTTCAAGATGACCGCCTGTATATCCTGGACAGGACAGGATTCAGCGGGACAGGCAGCCCTGATGCTGCGTTTTCAGGGGATTCAAACCTTCCGCCTGATGAACTCAACAGCGCAATTGGTCTGAACATCTGGGATGATATCCTGTTGTGGGAAACCGGCGCAGAGGATCTGGCAGCAGGATTGGGGTGGCCGATGGAGTCTAAGACATCCACATCGTCAAGTTACCGCCTTTATCCAGCAAATCCGGTTCGTGTGTTCGACCGGCCTGCCTACACCATGTCCTTGCACGCCGAGAATGGGAAACCTGTATCGCTATCGTTCATGTTTGCCAACAAGGGTGATGTTGCCAGGATGATGAATCTCAGCCCTGATACAAGCCAGAGCGATATTCGAAGGGCATACAGAGAATATCCCAGACTCATCAGGGAAGATTCCCGGGCCCTTAACAATACACTGGACGATCTATTCGGCGCATCCGCACAGATGCGCATAGGAGACTCCATACACACTGAGGAAAGAGTCAACAGATGGGATTGGAACGGCCATGTATTTCTGCTTTCCTCGCAGTGGGATGAATACGTGAGCCTGCGCATAGTTCCATCGGATGCCGTGGATGGTTCAGGACTGGAACGGATATCGCGAGGGGAAATTCAGTCCGTCATTATGGAACGTGTAACGCACAGGGACAACGGAGATGTAATTCTAGATGACATACCCATGGTGGACCAGGGACCAAAAGGCTACTGCGTCCCGGCCACATGGGAACGCGTATTGAGATACATGGGGATACCGGCAGACATGTATGTCCTGGCCATGGCAGGGGAGACAGGCATAGGAGGCGGCACAAGCATCAGGAAGATTTCGGACGGAGCGGGACAGCTCGTTCGCAGACACGGCCGAAATATAAGAACCCGGCGCGCGCAGATCAACGAGCGCGAAATCGCACGGTATATAGACCAGGGCATACCTATCATATGGACAATGTTCGTAGTGAACGAACTGGACAGTGCGATAAACCGCAGGACGCGCGAACGGCAAACGGTTTCTGACTGGGACGAGTGGAATGACAACCTCGATACAGTCAGGCGCGAAGCAAGACGCATACGGACCGATCCGTCCCAAGGGCATTTATGCATGATAATAGGTTACAACAGCAGAACTGGAGAACTTGCCGTATCCGATTCCTGGGGACCTGCTTATGCAGAGCGCTGGATGACCTTAGAAGAAGCTGAGGCCGTTTCCCGGGGGGAATTCACGATAATCTCCCCATAGGCACCGCAGATACACCGAAGTCATCAAGAAATTCAATGTATCTGACTTCAGTTCAGATGCTCATGCCGCGGCAGTTGCGCCATCCTGATAACCGGGCCTTTCCCATGGAGCGATATCTCCGGCAAGCCTCGTTTGAGCTTCATCGGTCATCCTGGCCATTTCCTCCCTGCTCAACGGCACAAAGTCGGAAGCCATCCTGATATTTTCATCCATGATTCCATGGTTATCAGCACCTACAACGGCTGAATGAACACCATCAAGTGTCAATCCGTAGCGGACAAGATCCGCTCCCTGCAGATCGGCATTCCTTGCATGCCGTATGAGCTTCATTGCAAACACACCCATATTCCTCTCACGAGCCAGAGGAAGCAATTCGTCTTCATACCGTCCCCTGTCCGGGCGATTGCACGGGAAGACGGTAAGAACCGCATCAGGATCGAATCGCTTTATGGCATCTACAAGCAATCTTGCCCCGCTGTGCCCGGTTACACCGAAATTACGGATAACCTTCTCATCGCGCATTTTCCGTGCAGCAACCAGGGCGCCCTTTTCAATCTCGTCAAGATCATCGGCAGGACGGAAATTGTGCATATGAAATATGTCCAGATAATCAGTTCGCAGTGTTTCCAGCGAGGTTTCCAGCTCGCGCATGAATCCGTCATATCCCCGTTCGGCGCTCTTGGATATGAGGAACAGCCTGCCCCGGTTTTTCTCGACCATCGGAGCGATCATTCTTTCGCTGGCTCCGTAATTTCTGGAGGTGTCCCAACATGTAACCCCGTGATCCAGGGCCTTCTGAAGCAGGGGCTTGGCCTCTTCGGAGCTGTTATTGAAGGCACGTGTGAACACACTTCCCAACCCAAGCGCAAGTATGGGGACATCCACACCAATGCGCCCGAGGGATCGTCGCTGAACCTGGGGTTTGGCAGCCGCAACCACTTGATCCGCCTGCAACCATTTAGCGCTGCCCAATGCAACACTACCTACCGCCAACGACTTGAAAAAGGATCGTCTGGTCTGCATACTCATATGCGCCTCCCTTGCTGGTTGTATTGACTCACTCTAATATACACCTTGGAAGGACAAATTCGCAAATATTTCAACACATAAATAAACTAACTAACTCTTGACTGTTTTTTGACAGTCAAGACTCATTATCCAGAGTTCTATCTGCAGCGATCGCAACTTGAAATTGGACGACCGATTGCCTTCGCACGCCTTAAGGATACCGGAGAGCGCTTCATTTTCACCCATTTGCAGCATGCGGCTTTCAAGAGATGCCTCATCAGGCCGGATGCGTTCATAAGCCGGGTCAGCGACCACATTATCCCAAATCGGCCATGACCCCTCGTTTCGACGCGCTTTCCATGAAGCTTTCTTTCGGATTTTCTTAATGATTCTGTTCGAGATATTCACCGGGAGATTCAACCAGTTCCCGTAATACGGGAACCAACCTTCTCCATGAGGAATTCTCCATGTATCCTTCAATACCGGTCTCATGGCCCGGTGAAAAAGCCTGCGGTTGAGCTTCCATCCCTGAGGCACGGACGCTGAAAAATTAACAACCATACCATCCAAGAACGGTTCATATGCGGGAAACAGGCGGCGATTCACTATTCCGTGGGAAAGTCCGGCCGTCATACATGCCGGATACAGGTTGTGCCATTCCGCCCAACTGCCCGGACGCATGGCCTTTAAATCATCATTAAAATATTCTCGTCTTAGTAACACGGAATCCATGCAGGAGATTCCGGAATCCACCATTCCGAACTTCCAGTCATTCGAACGCGTATAAATCTTCAGAAAGGGAAAAGGCTTCCCCTTGGAACGAACTCCCTTGCAAAAGGCGTCTGCTCCCAGTGCGCCCATTATCCTGCATCCGGACGGAAGATGATCGGCAAATCCATTGATATGGGCGTGAGTGAAGAAATTATGCGATTCACTCAATCGGATGGATTCTTCCGCATGGTTGATATAGTGAGCAGGCGTACGGGTCAATAAGTCCCAGTCCACACCCGAGGACCGGCAAACAGCCTGCGCTATTCTGGCTTCGCGGTTGTATGAGTCGGTTATTGTCACCGCCCCTGCGCAGGTCTGTTCGGGTATCATGGCCGCCACGATACGGGAATCCTCGCCGCCGCTGAGCAACAAACCTATCCGCTTATGTCCTGCGCATATACGCTTTATATTGGCCGTGATAATGGCACGCAACTCATCAGCCGCATCACTGATATTGCCGAACCCACCCCTTTCAACAGGCCTCCAATAAACAACCGATCTCTTTTCCCCGGCCGCAGACACACTAGTGACTGAGGCAGGAGGCATGTACTTGACTGCCTTATACATCGTGTAAGGATAGGTCACCGTAGAGAATGTCAGAAAGTCGGCTACAGAAACGGGATCGATATCGTATGCGCATCCCGATGCCAACGCCACTGCGTCGGAGTGTGAGCCCAGTATTCTGTCCATTCCATCGGAAATATATGCCGGTATGAATGCGTTGATATCCGTCACTACATCGGCACACGCATCGTGTTTATCCACGCAAAAAACAAGAAAGGATCCCACAAGCTCCTCGCTCCACAGAACCCTGCCGTGTGTCTTCCATGAATTCAGGATCCATCGCGTCCCATCGTCCGATTCGTTTCCTGCAGCTATGGATACATCATTGCGGGGGAGAGGCCCTCCCAATACAACGATTATATGGCGATCCGTTTCTATAGTTTCGAACCCGGGATATGCCATGCCTGCCGTCACCAGTACACCCCACCCGCCGGAATACGATCTTTGAAATGAACGGTTTCGGGGACCGAAACGGGCAAGCGCCTCCGCAAGCTCCGGTTCCCTTGATCTGTCGAACGAAAAAAGAAAATCCATCATAGTCAAAACCATTCAAGAATGTTGCTTGAACACAACCAAATGATACAAGCGAGCTCCGGATCGCGGCAATTCATGACAGCAGAACACGCCTTTTGCAAGCCATCTTGGCCGGATTCGGCTAGCCTTCGCCGCCAAGCTCCATGAACGGTTTCATCCGCGAAAATAATGAATGAACGTCTTGAGATAATGACTGAGATATATATACTTTCCGGATGATTTTCTCACACCATCAGGTTTCCAGGCGCAGGTATCCGGGATTTACAGCCAAGGCAGGTCTGGCATTTGTCATTCTGATTCTTAATGCCTGTCCTTCTATATCAGAGAGTGTATATCAGCCAACACAGGCGGATCTTAGCGAGGCGATCAGTATGTACGAAGCCGGACAAACGGAGCAGTCAATTGACGCCCTGGAGCGTATTATTGATGCTGACCCAACCGTGATCCGCGCATGGGAGGTCCTTGGATGGGCGTATTGGAGGCAGGAACGCCATTCCGACGCTATCCGCCTATGGGAAAACCTTCGCGCCATAGAGCCCTACAGCCCCAATGCCTACAATGCCCTTGCCAGGGCCTATACCATTCTGGACGAACTGCAGAAGGCAGCCGACAATTATGAGGCGAGCCTTGAGCTGGACCCGGACCAGGAAGAAGAACGCTGGGGTCTTGCCCGCATATATCGCTGGCTGGGCAGGATCGAGGACGCAAGAACACAGCTGCACATGTTGATAGAGGAGAGCCCTGAACGGGAAGATTATCGCTTGGAATTGGCCAGGGTTTTACTTGTGAATCGCGAATATGAAAAGGCTCTTGAGGCATGGAAACGGATAATAGAACGGGATCCGGAAAGCCCTGAAGCCGTGGTCAGCTATGCGGAAGCCCTTTTTCACAACGGCATGGTAGAGAAATCACGGGAACATGCGCTCGAATTGATTGAGGGTCACCCTGAGAACCTGCGCGCCCTCAAACTGCTGGCCGATGCGTCCGAATATACTGGAAGCCCTGCTGAAGCTATTCCATATATTAAGGAAATGATCAATCTGGAACCTCATCCCCGCAGAAAGCAGTTTGCGCAAAACAGGTTGGTCCGCCTCACCTTGAGCCTTAACAGGGATGATCCTGGCAGGTTTTCAATGGAAATGCCCATTTCGGTTGTTCGCGATATCCTGGAGGATGACCCGGTCAACGTGGATGCCCACCTACTGCTCGGGGAACTACTCATGATGAACGGCGATCTCGAGGAGTCTGTGGAGTGGTTCAAAAAAACCCTGGGCGAATTGAATCCAAGTAATCAGCGTGCTCATCGCGGTCTGTTCGAGGTCTACCTGGCAAAGCATGATTACGACAAGGCGATGGAGCAGTACCGCCACATTGAGGCGTTCAACCCCTACGATCCGTATCTGCACTACCGCAGGGCACGAATGGAATCGGCACGAGGCCGTTTTCACAGGGCTCACCAGGCGCTTGATGAACTTGAAGCCAGAGGCAGGCAGGGTGCCGTAGCCACTTTGCTGTACCACGGACTCACGATAAGCGACCATTCGGAAATCCTTTCCGTTGCCCGATACCGGGAACACATGGAAACATTGATAGACGCCGGATTCCGTTTTATTACGACTGACCAAATACCTGAACATTTTGAGGCAATTGAAGAATTGCCGTCACATATACGTGATGGATCAATCGACCTCACAACTGCTGTTACATTCGACGATGCGCGACGGGATTCGATGGTATATGCCACACCCATAGCCGAAGAGTTCGACATCGCATTAACAATGTTCGTTCCCACCGGATACCTGGAACGAGGAGATCCTTTTTTCTGCGACTGGGATGAGCTGAAGGATTACCAAAAGACCGGACGATGGATATTCCCGAGTCACCTGCATTACGCCCATGATCTTATGCCGGTAGACAAGGAGGGAAATCTGGCCCATCCCGCTGCCAATCGTATATGGATCGCGGATGAAGACCGACTGGAAACCGAGGAGGAGTATCTCCGCAGATTAGACGAAGAATACCATAAGAGCCGTGAATTGATAATACGCAATCTGGGGCGTGCCGATACCATCAATTCCGTGGCATATCCCTTTGGGGATGTCGGACAGGAAACACGCAGCAACGTCGAAGATCCCATAGGTGCAAACCTTGAAAGAAGCGGGGATCAGTATGAAATGGGATTCATACAGACTCCGTTCGGGTACTCGGTTCATGGCGACAATCCACTGCTGTATCAGCGTAAGGAGCCGTCCCGCGACTGGGGATCAGAGGAAATTCTTCGTCAGTTTATTGGAAATCATCCTGTTTTTCTAGCCAAGAGAATGCGCGCGGAGCTGGCGGCAATGGAAGGCCGCTCACGCCTCGCCCAGGAACAGTTGGAGTCGCTTGAAAGAGAGGGATATCCCGACTTTCTGCTGGAGGAGGTTTTAGCTTCCGTCCATCGTGAACTTGGTGTAGTGCGGCGTGACCGGGGAGTCAGGCCCGGCATGGGTGAATATCCGCTGTTTACCAGTCCGAGCGTGGGCGGTGACGCAGAATTCTTCAGGGACAACCTCGACCAGGAATATTACCGCATAACGGCGGTGTTCGGCATCAATATGTTTTCTCACCTGAACATTGAGGGATTCGCCGGTATCGGCGAATTCAAGCAAACCACGGACCTGAATGATGGGGATGAAGGCCTAAGGCAAGTCACAGTCGATGAGAGTACATACGGGTTGCGCGCGTCATACACATTCATGAACGGCACAGTCATTTCCGGAGAAGCGGCGTTGCGTGATTATTCATCTCCCGCAGACCGCTCCGAAGCGGTGGGCAAACTTGAGACACACTTCAAACCCACACTTAACACCGACATCACAGCTCACTTGGAAAGAGATGTGGTGCCCACGGCCAGATCCGCCATTGAAGGAACCACCCATGACCTGGCCGGAATTCATACCTCATGGCAGGCAGCGGATAGATGGATATTGCTTGGTAATGTCCTGTATTACAGCTTTTCCGACGGAAATGACCGGAGCCATGTTAATCTGCGATCATTGTGGACACTGTCGGAGAAACTTGGTTGGTTTGGAGGCATACGCTATGGGTTCACCACCGCTGATGAAGCACGCCGGGATTACTGGTCTCCGAACAATCTGCATCGCATATACGCTGAAACAGGAATTGAACGCAGCATACTTCACACCTATTACAGCTTGTCGATACGCGCTGGAGCCGGACGCGAAAGTGAACGTGATGACACTGAAACCTCAACGTCCATTGAACCATCGATGGGAATCAATGGGTCGGTAAGAAGACGCATTGCCGAAGCCTGGGAATTATCGGCCAGGGCTTCATTTATCAAGCTCCCGAATTACGACGAACTTCGTCTGACAACCTCCATGCAATACAGGTTTTAGGTGAAATATTGTGATGGCGGAACTCACAAATTCCTGTTAGGGTTGCGCCTTCAATTATGGACATATAGCGGCATGAAAACCTTGTACTACAGGACAAAACGACCTTGTATTCCCGTTTCAACAGAACGGTCGGTCATCGGAATATGTTTTCGGTCGACAATGCAAATAATAAACCCTACACCAGCGCTGGATACGCTTATATGAAGGCTATCTCAATATCATCATATATCACTTCATTTTCACGATATTCCCTGACCATAGTTGCGGCCTACTCTTTGTTATTCCATCAATCAACCGCTCTGGAAGCTCAATTACCCGATGAATTGGATGACCGGTTGTTTGATGTGGAATCCGAACGCGCCGATGTAATTCCCCGCACGACCGCGGAACAGACCCTTTATACAAGCCTGGAAAAAATGATCGACGGTGAATATTCAGCCGCCATCCCCCTGCTGGAGGAGGTCATTGAGGAAAATCCCGACCTGACACTGGCATGGGAATCGCTGGGCTGGTCTTACTGGCATGTAGGCCGCGAAAATGACGCCATCAGACTGTGGGAGGAACTGCTGATAATTAATCCAAGG
>SLRP01000120.1 GCA_007130845.1 Kiritimatiellia bacterium
GAACATTCAACACATTCTCCTTCAGGGAATGGTGCGATTTATCCCGCGGCCATGACGGCGAAGACCTTATACGCACAATATCAATCCGCATCCGAATACCCAAAATAATCGTTCTCATGTTTTTCGACCGATTCCCCGCAAAAGAAGTCAAGTTCACGCGGAACAACCTTTTCGAGAGGGACAGAAACACATGCCAGTATTGCGGTAAAAAATTCGATCGCAGGGAGTTGAATATAGATCATGTTGTTCCTCGCTATCAGGGCGGGCGCACCACATGGACGAATGTCGTGTGCAGTTGTGTCCCATGCAACCGAAGAAAAGCCAACCGAACACCGGAACAGGCGGGGATGGGTTTGATTACCAAGCCGCGGAAACCCAGATGGCGGCCTTTCGTTGAAATTACATTTTCTTATGCAGCCGATCATAGCTGGCGGCATTTTATAGATATTGCGTATTGGAATGTGGAACTCGGTCAGGATTAAACGGTATATTAATTTCGATTCCCCTTTGCATGACTGCATTCAAAGGGTATGTTTTAAAGTGAATTGTTAAGTCGTGAAAGAGAATTACCGATGACCATCCACGAAGATCTCGGTTATTACAAGTCGGAGAATGGTTGCCCGCACGATTGCGACGAGTTCATGGTGGAATGCGGTGTATGCGGAGCGGAATTCTGCAGGCGGTGTTTTCCCCAGACCACCATCTGCGAAGAATGCGCAAAATGCGACGAGGAAGCGGACCCGGACTTTGAGGACGTACCCAGCCTCAAGGAGCTGATGGCCGAGGACGAGGATGTAAAGAGAATCTTCCGGGACGACACGGCCGCCGACGTCACAGGGGATCCGGGCAGAAAGAATAAATAGCCTTCGCCAGCACCGCCTCTCGACACTCATAACAGCCCCCCTTATACTGCCGGCATGTCTGAAAACGCCACACCCATGATGAAACAGTACATGGCTATCCGGAATAAACTTCCGGAAGACACCATACTTTTTTTCCGGCTGGGAGATTTCTACGAGATGTTTTTTGACGATGCCAGTGCGGCGGCTGAAGTGCTTGATATCGCGCTTACCAAGCGCAACAAGGTTCCTATGTGCGGCGTTCCGTATCATGCAGCGGACAGCTATCTTGCAAAGCTGATCAGGGCCGGGAAAAAAGTCGCAGTATGTGAGCAGGTGGAGAATCCCGCCGAGGCAAGCGGAGTGGTGCGCCGTGAAATAGTAAGAATAGTCACTCCCGGAACCATTCTGGAAGAGAGTTTTCTTGAATCGAAGCAGAACAACTATCTTGCCGGGTTATGCTCCAGAAACGGGATTTACGGATTGGCTCTGATGGACCTGTCAACGGGACTGTTCTGGATTGAAGAGGCCGGTGACGCCGAGGCCGTTCGAAACAATCTTTTCCGGTACAGCCCTTCCGAGTGCGTGATTCCCGAGGAACAATTCAGCAATCCGGAAATCCGGGAATTGCTTGGCGACGGCGGAACAACCATACCGACTGCTCACGAAGACTGGACATTTGAATATGACATGGCATCGGACCTGTTGATTCGTCATTTCAGGGTACACTCCCTTGACGGCTTCGGATGCGACGGACGATCGGCGGGAGTGGGCGCCGCTGGAGGAGTTCTGCATTATGTCACGCAGGAGCTGCGCAGACAGGCCGGCCATGTGACATCAATTCGCGTCAAGAATCCGTCTGATTATGTCTTTCTGGACGAGGCCACTCTTGGGAACCTGGACATACTTTCGACGGATGCGGGCAGGACGGGTCATTCCAACACGCTGCTGGGCGCACTGGACACGACACTGACAGCCATGGGTGGCCGCATGCTTCGCGACTGGCTGCTGAGACCATTGACCGATCTGGAAAAGATCGGAATGCGGCACGACGCCGTGGAAGCCTTCTGCAATGATCGGGGCCTGTTGAACAGGACCCGCGGCCTTCTTTCAGAGGTAAAGGATCTTGAACGGCTTGTATCGAGGCTAGGTGCAGGATCGGGGAACGGCAGGGATGTCAATGCGATTGCGCGTTCACTGTCCGTGCTTCCTGATATACACGGAGAACTTGAAGGACATCCTGTGCAAACACTGCGCCGGCTTGCAGGGTCAATAACCCCCATGCCCGAACTGGTCGGGCGTATCCGGGAAGCCATAGTGGACGAGCCGCCCATTACCATTCGCGACGGGGGTCTTATCAATGCAGGGTACCACGGGGAACTTGATGAATTGCGTGAAACGGCTTCGCAGGGGCGTAAATGGCTTGCGGAATATCAGGCCAGGGAGCAGCAGCGCACCGGCATCAAGAACCTGAAGGTCAGGCACAACAAGGTGTTCGGGTATTACATAGAGATAACAAAGAGCAATCTAAACGATGTTCCCCTTGAGTATTCACGCAAGCAGACGCTGGTGAATGCAGAGCGGTTCATAACGCCCGAATTAAAGGATTATGAAAACAGAATCCTGGGAGCTCATGAACGGTCTGTTGAGCTTGAATACGAATTATTTCTGGAGATAAGAAAGGCCATAGTCGATGAAACCGTGAGGATACAAAGTGCCGCATTTGCTTTGGCGGAACTCGATGTCCTTTCCTCAATGGCGGAACGGGCGCTGGCCATGCGTTACATCCGCCCGGCCATGACGGACGGAGACGCGATCAATATTCGCGATGGCCGCCATCCGGTCATAGAGCGGATCAGCGGATCCGAGCCGTTTGTCTCCAACGACACCCTCCTGGACGGATATGACAATCAGCTGGTCGTAATCACCGGTCCCAACATGGCCGGTAAATCCACGTATATACGGCAGGTGGCCTTGCTTGTGCTCATGGCGCAATCGGGTTCATTTATCCCTGCCGCCGGGGCTGAGATAGGGGTTGTCGACCGGGTTTTTACGCGCGTGGGAGCAAGCGATGACCTGGCAAGGGGCAGAAGCACTTTCATGGTTGAAATGCAGGAAACGGCAAACATTCTTGCCAATGCTACCAGGCGCAGTTTGATTGTTCTTGATGAAATAGGCCGTGGCACGAGCACATTTGACGGAATAAGCATTGCCTGGGCGGTGGCTGAATATATTCATAACCATGATGAAGTCAAAGCCAAGACGCTGTTCGCCACGCATTATCACGAGTTGACAGATCTGGCTCGCACAATGTCCGGGGTCAAGAATTACAATGTACTGGTTCGTGAAAAAAACGACAGGATCGCTTTTCTGCGAAAGATTGCGCCGGGGGCGGCCGATAAGAGCTACGGGATTCAGGTCGCCAGGCTCGCCGGTCTGCCCGCCGAGGTTATTGACCGGGCCAAGGAAATTCTTGTCAACCTTGAGGAGGGGGAGTTTGGTGAAGAGGGCCAGCCCAAACTGGCCAGGCGGCGCTCCCAAAAACCGCGCGATGCGCGGAACCAGCTGTCGTTGTTTGGCGGGTCCGAACCCTAGAGGTTTTACCGGTATAATTCAGGTTATGTTGTGTTTGCCCTCATACGGACGGACATTTGAGGGTTGTGCAGGCGATGAAGGGACGCGGTGAACAAAAATTCTCCGATACTGCAAGTTGAAGATCTTCGCGTAAGTTTCGGTACGCGGCGTGGAACTCTTGAGGCGGTTGACGGTGTCAACCTTTGCCTTGACAGGGGTGAAATTCTGGGTCTTGTCGGAGAATCGGGATGCGGAAAGAGTGTTACCGCGCAGGCGATCATGCGACTTATCGGGAACTCATCAGGAGAATATGTAGCCGGGCGCATACTGATGGACGGTGACGACTTGATGCTCAAGTCCGAGCGCGAGATGTCGCGGTTGAGGGGAAAGCGCATGTCCATGATTTTTCAGGATCCAATGAGTTCTCTTAATCCTGTTTACACGGTGGGCTGGCAGATAGCGGAAGTTCCAATAATACACGATAATGCCTCACGCGGCGAAGCGCACGCTCGTGCCGTGGAGATGCTCGGCATGGTTGGCATTCCGTCCCCGGAAGACCGCGTACGGAGATATCCGCATGAATTCAGCGGCGGGATGCGGCAGAGAACGGTTATCGGGATGTCATTGAGCTGCAAGCCCGATCTGTTGATAGCCGATGAGCCCACAACGGCTCTTGATGTAACCATTCAGGCTCAGATCATCGATCTGCTGTTGGATCTGCGCCGCAATCTTGGTACGGCTATAATTCTTATAACTCACGATCTGGGCGTGGTTGCAGAGATGTGCGATCGAGTCGCGATTATGTATTCGGGGTATATTGTAGAACAGGCTCCGGTCCATGAATTGTTTGATAACCCGCGCCATCCATATACCAAGGGCCTGTTGGACAGTCTTCCAAGGGCCGGCCGCCGGGGAAGACTAAATGCCATAAAGGGACGTCCGCCCGACCCCGGCAATCTTCCTGAAGGCTGTCGCTTCGCCCCGCGCTGCCCTCACGCCTTTGAGAAGTGTTCCAAGTTTCCAACTATTGAATGTGTTGGCGGGGATCATCATGTCGCATGCTGGCTGGAGAAGAAAAGTGAGTAAGGGCCATTTTTTGGATGTGCGGAATCTAGGGAAGTATTTTGTGCTGCACGAGGGTGTATTCCGGGGCGGGCGCAAGGATTTGAAGGCTGTTGACGGCGTTACGTTCCATATCCGCCGGGGCGAGACACTTGGCATTGTCGGCGAGTCAGGATGCGGCAAATCGACACTTGGGCGTACTGTTATCAGGATGACCGAGCCCGATTTCGGGCACGTCCATTTTGACGGGATGGATATATCCCATGCAACAGATCGGGAACTCAAGCCGTTGCGGCGCAGATTCCAGATGATATTCCAGGATCCTTATTCCTCGCTGAATCCGAGAATGTCGGTTGAGCGTATACTGGAAGAGCCATTGAAAACTCATGGTGTCGATCGTTCCGAACGAAGAAAAAGGATACGCGCACTGCTGGATGCGGTTGAATTGCCTTCCGATGCAGGCAGGCGGTATCCTCATGAATTTTCTGGTGGGCAGCGTCAACGGATATGCATAGCGCGCGCACTGGCGCTGAATCCGGATTTTGTAGTGGCCGACGAACCCGTTGCGGCGCTGGACGTGTCAGTGCAGGCGCAAATCATCAACCTGATGTCGGATCTTCAGCATGAGTTCAATCTTACTTATATGTTCATTGCCCATGATCTTGCGGTAGTTGAACATATAAGCGACAGGGTGGGGGTTATGTACCTGGGAAAGCTTGTGGAGGTGGCAGGCAGTTATGTCCTGTACGACGAGCCTTTGCATCCATATACTCAATCCCTTCTCAAGGCTATACCGGTTCCTGACCCGGGAAGACAGCGTGACCGGGGAGCTGAAGGTGAAGTCCCGGACCCCCTTGATCCGCCTGCCGCATGCAGGTTTCACACACGGTGTCCATTCGCGAAAGAAATATGCAGAGAAAAGGAGCCGTCTTTTCGTGAAGTCCGGCAGGGACATCATGTCGCGTGTCATTTTGCCGAGAAATTTCTGAGGGATGAAGGTTCCGGAGGTTAAGGTCCGCTGCATGGATTTCCATGTAATATTGAAAGAGAGCGTTTAGCCCTGTTATTAACTTTCACACGCTATTTTTCTTAATATGACAGGGGGCACCAGGGAGCATGACATGCAATGAATAATGAAACTTCTTCAAATGACACTTCCTCTCCGGTGTTCAGCTGTTTGACTCCGGATACGGTCATTAACGCGGTTGAAGATGCAACCGGTGAGCGGTGCACCAGTCTATGCCGACCACTCAACAGCTATATAAATCGCGTATATGAGGTAGGGTTGGCAGGAGGCGGATTTGTCATAGCAAAGTTTTACAGGCCGGGACGCTGGGGCCGTGATGCATTGCAGGACGAAATGGATTTTCTGCATGAACTTCACGAAGCCGAAGTGCCTGTAGTTCCCCCTATTCCCGGGAATGGAGGGGCCTTGCTGCATGACCTTTCAGGAATATGGTTTGCCGTGTTTCCGAAGAAGGGGGGACGTCCCGTTGATTCGCCTACCCGTGATGAGTGGGTTCAGTTGGGTCGGCTTATTGCCAGGGTGCATGCTGTGGGGGCCAGCCGGATGCCGCGTGACCGCATTCGTCTTCATCCTCAGCATTCCTCCATGGAGCATCTGGGATATATACTTGGTTCGGGAACGGTCTCCTCTCAATTCATGGATGCTTACGAACGGACAGTGCGCGAGGTTATAGATCTGATTACGCCGTGCTTCGACGGGGTTGAAACCTTCCGTATTCATGCCGACTGCCATTTCGCCAACATACTCCACAGGCCGGATGAGGGATATCATCTTCTGGACTTTGACGATATGGCGGTGGGTCCAGCCGTTCAGGATTTATGGATGATTCTTCCGGATCGAGCCGCCCGCGCCAGGGATGAAATCAACCTGTTCTTGGAGGGGTATGAGACTTTTATGTCGTTTCCATATGATACACTGGATTTGATAGAGCCGTTAAGGGCGATGCGGTTTATTCATTACACCGCCTGGTGCGCCCGTCAGAAGGCGGACGGAAAGTATGCCCGTTTGCCTGAGGACTGGGGATGCGACGCATTCTGGAGGCAGGAAGTCAACGATCTTGTTACACAGAGAGAGGAGATCCTGGGTGTTTTGGATAAATGACATTATTGGGGAGATGTTTTAGGGATGGGATACAACCATACGGAACCTGAAGATGAAACCGCGATGGATATTTACGGATTTTAGAGGCGATCTTGTTATAGTTGGACATGGACAGCATTGATCAAAGAAAAGTTTACCGGGTAACCGAACTAAACAGGCGAATCAAGTCGCTGCTTGAGTCGAATATCGGTTTCATATGGGTGGAAGGGGAGGTTTCAAACCTGCGCCGACCGACTTCGGGGCATCTTTATTTTACACTGAAGGACGACTCATCCCAGGTTCAACTCGCCTTTTTCAAGGGGAAACAGCGCGGTATGACCTTTGAGGTGAAGGACGGTCTTCAGGTCCGAGTGCACGGGCAGGTAACCGTGTACGAGCGAAGTGGTCAGTATCAGGTCATTGTCGACATGATTGAAGAGGCCGGCAAGGGTGCGCTTCAGGAGGCGTTTGAACGTTTAAAAAAGAAACTCGAAGGGGAGGGTTTGTTTGATGAATCGCGCAAGAAACCAATTCCCCGTTTACCACAGCGGGTGGGAATAATCACTTCCCCCACCGGAGCGGCCATACGCGACATTCTGAATGTAATTACGCGGCGTTTCCCCAATCTGCATATCCTGCTTGCGCCAGTGAAAGTCCAGGGGAGTGGCGCAGCGGAGTCTATAGCGTCCGCTATAGATTATTTCAACAGGCAGGGCAGTATGGATGTGTTGATAGTGGGTCGGGGAGGCGGAAGTCTGGAGGACTTGTGGGCTTTCAATGAGGAGGATGTCGCCAGGGCCATTGCACGGTCCGAAATACCTGTTATTTCGGCTGTGGGGCATGAGATAGATTTTACCATAAGTGATTTTGTGGCAGATCTTCGCGCTCCCACTCCATCGGCCGCTGCTGAACTGGTAGTGGGTCAAAAAGAAACATTTGAAGAAAATCTTAAACAATATTCACAACGGCTGGCCAGATCTCTTCACATGTTCCGGCTTGAACTCAAGAACAGGTTAACGGATGTAAGCCGCAGTTATGTATTTCGTGAGCCATTGAATCTGGTAAGGCAATATGGCCAGAGGATTGAATCGGCGGAGGCGGGTAAGAAAAACGCATTGCGCAGCGCATTGCGCGAAAGACAGCAGCGGCTTGATGAAAACAGCCTGCATCTTCGGCATCGCGTGGAACTCAGATACAAGTCTTGCACTCAGGAACTGAGACGGCTGGAATCGCAATTACGCGCCCTGAGTCCCAAGGCAGTTCTAGAGCGAGGGTACAGTATAACATTCCTGCCGGACGGTACGATAGTGCGTGAATCGGGTCAGGTAGGGGAATCGGATGTATTGAATACTCGGTTGAGGGAAGGAATCATTGAGTCGATAGTATCAGGAACCCGGGGGCATAATGACTAAAAAGAAAGAAATACCAGAGTCCGATGACAATACCGAGCAGAAGTTCGAACAGGCTCTAGAGCGCCTGGAGAAGATCGTCAAGGAAATGGAGGAGGGCAATCTCAGTCTGGAGGATATGATGTCGCATTTCGAGGAGGGCTCCAAGCTGGTAAAGCATTGCACCGATAAATTGAATGAAGTGGAACGGCGTATCGAGGTTCTGCTTAAGAAGGGCGATGAGATTACTGCAGAGACCTTCGATCCTCCCGAAGAGCAGTGATTCCGCACGGTTGCTGGATGCATACATGGAGGAGCCGTTCCGACGTCATGCCATGCTGTTCGCGGCAGGACTGGGTAACTAACATGCATTTCAAATAATCAGGTGTAGAACCATGAATCGATATTGCCTATATCGGTTTTGCGGATATGGTGTTTGCATGAACCGTTTGTACATAAAACAGGTGGATTACGAACATGAAGAATAAATTATGGGTCGCAGCAGTTGGTTTTGCATTTGTTCTTATCCAGAATAACGCGTTGCAAGCCGATAATGAGCCGGATGTGCACGATATACAGGACACAAGGAAATATCTTGAGGATAATCCAAAATATGAATGGTCTCCTATTTTCTGGGCGGTGCGTTGGGGAAATCTTGAAGAGGTGCAACGCAAGGTTGAAAAGGGGGCCGATCTGAATGAACGTGATTTTCTTGATC